>NZ_JBYMAP010000146.1:0-10796 GCF_057766305.1 Methylomonas sp. BG-2
GCGAAACCTGGAATCTTCAAATACTGTTGGGTTCGTTATTGATCGTAGCCGGCATTATTGTGGTCGGAACCGCCTGATGCGCATCGCAGTGGTCATTCCCTGTTACCGCACCGGACCGGCGGTGTTGACGGTACTTGCCGGCATAGGCCCAAAGGTATCGTCCATTTTTCTAATCGACGACGCCTGTCCGGAAGGAACCGCGGATTTGGTCGAAAACGCCTGTACCGATCCGCGTCTGACCGTCATCCGTCACCAGCGTAACCGTGGCGTCGGCGGCGCGGTCGTCTCCGGCATTCGAGCCGCGCTGGCCGACGGCGCCGAGGTCATTGTCAAAATTGACGGCGACGGCCAGATGGACCCCGCCTTGATCGATAAATTCGTCGAACCGATCCGGCTGGGTCGCGCCGATTACTGCAAAGGCAACCGGTTCTATCGGCTGGATTACTTGCACGACATGCCGACGATGCGCTTAATGGGCAACACCGTATTGTCGTTTGTCGCCAAAATGTCCACCGGCTATTGGAACGTGATGGACCCCACCAACGGCTATTTGGCAATGCACGGCAAAGTCGCCGGGGAACTGCCGCTAGCCAAATTGTCGCGGCGATTTTTCTTCGAATCGGACCTGCTGTTTCGCCTTAACGTCATGCGGGCGGTGGTCGAAGATATTCCGATGCGCGCCGTGTATGCCGACGAGGTCAGCAATCTGTCGATTGGCCGGGTCGTCATCGAGTTTCCCAGGCTGTATCTCAACCGATTTCTAAAACGACTGTTTTACAACTATTTTTTACGCGGCTTCAATGCGGCGTCGATAATGTTTCTGACCGGCTCGGCCTTAATGTGCGGTGGAGCCGGCTTTGGCGCCTGGCACTGGTATCACAACAGCTTGGCCGGCGTATTTTCCAGCGCCGGTACTGTAATGCTGGCGGTACTGCCCATCGTACTGGGTTTCCAACTCTTGCTCGGCGCCGTGCAAATCGACATTCAAAGCGAACCCCGCCTGCCGATACACAGCAAGCTGTAACACGGCCTTCGGATACCGCCTAAAAGCCGGCGAATCCGCTTTGCCCTGACCGGATTCAGCCCGTATAGTATTCGGCTGACTAAAATTCCAGGAATTTACCGCAGTGGACCTGATCAGCATACGCGGCGCCCGCACTCATAATTTAAAGAACATCGACATCGACCTGCCGCGCGACAAGTTGATCGTCATCACCGGCCTGTCCGGTTCCGGCAAATCGTCGCTGGCCTTCGATACCATTTACGCCGAGGGGCAGCGCCGCTACGTCGAGTCGCTGTCGGCTTACGCCCGCCAGTTTTTGTCGATGATGGAAAAGCCGGACGTCGACCATATCGAAGGCCTGTCGCCGGCGATTTCGATCGAGCAAAAATCCACCTCGCACAATCCGCGTTCGACGGTTGGCACTATCACCGAGATTTACGATTACCTGCGGCTGCTGTACGCCCGGGTCGGCATTCCGCGCTGCCCGGAGCATGGCGTGTCGCTGGAAGCCCAGACCGTCAGCCAGATGGTCGATCAGGTGCTGGCGCAGCCGGAAGGCGAGCGCTGGATGCTGCTGGCACCGGTGATCAATGACCGCAAGGGCGAGCACGTACTATTGCTGGAAGACTTGAAGGCCCAGGGCTTTTTGCGGGCCCGCATCGACGGCGAAGTTTACGAACTGGACGAGCCCCCTGCCCTGGATTTAAAGAAAAAACACACCATCGAGGTCATCGTCGACCGTTTTAAAATCAGGGACGACATTCAGCTGCGTTTGGCCGAATCGTTCGAAACTGCATTAAGGCTGTCGGAAGGTTTGGCGATTGCCGCGTCGATGGAAAACGATCAGCAATTATTGTTCTCGGAACGCTACGCCTGCCCGCACTGCGGCTATAGCCTGAGCGAGTTGGAACCGCGCATCTTCTCGTTCAATAATCCGAAAGGTGCTTGCCCCAGTTGCGACGGCCTGGGCGTACGCCAGCATTTTGATCCGCAACTGGTGGTGCACAACCCGGAGATCAGTCTAGCCGGCGGCGCGGTGCGCGGTTGGGACCGGCGCAATGCCTATTACTACCAGATCATTTGCGCGCTGGCGGCGCATTACGGTTTCGATCCGGAAGCGCCGTTTTCGCACATCCCGAAAACCGTGCAAGCCGCGATTCTGTACGGCAGCGGCGACGAAACCATCGCCTTTCAGTTTCAAATGGGCAACGGCAAGGCCAAAACCAGCCGACACAGCTTCGAAGGCATCATTCCGAATATGGAACGCCGCTACCGCGAGAGCGACTCGCAGATGGTGCGCGACGAACTCGCCAAATACCTGGCCCAGCAGACCTGCACGGTCTGCGACGGCGCCCGCCTGAATTTAGCGGCGCGCAACGTGTTCGTCGATAGCCAGCCGCTACATCATTTGACCCGGCTGCCGATCCGCGAAGCCTTGAGTTTTTTTCAAGCCCTGGTCATACCCGGCCATCGCGGCGAAATCGCCGCCAAGATCAACAAGGAAATTCAGGAACGGTTGGAGTTTCTGGTCAACGTCGGCCTGGATTATCTGACGCTGGACCGTAGCGCCGACACGCTATCCGGCGGCGAAGCGCAAAGAATACGTCTGGCCAGCCAGATCGGCGCCGGTCTGGTCGGCGTGATGTACGTGCTGGACGAACCTTCCATCGGTTTACACCAGCGCGATAACGAACGCCTGTTGAACACGCTGTTCAGACTGCGCGACCTCGGCAATACCGTGATCGTGGTCGAACACGATGAAGACGCGATCCGCGCCGCCGACCATATCGTCGACATCGGCCCCGGCGCCGGCGTCCACGGCGGCCAGATCGTCGCCCAAGGCACGCCGGCGCAAATCCTGGCCGACGCCGATTCGCTAACCGGCCGCTACCTATCCGGCGCGGAAACCATCGCGGTACCAAAGAAACCGACAGCCAACGATCCCGCCCGGCAATTGACCATCAAGGGCGCGAGCGGCAACAACCTGAAAGATGTCACGGTCAAATTCCCGGTTGGCTTGCTGACTTGCGTCACCGGCGTATCCGGCTCCGGCAAATCGACCTTAATCAACGATACGCTCTACAGCCACGCCGCCCGCCTCATCAACGGCGCCAGTTGCATTCCGGCGCCATGCGCGGCCATCGAAGGCCTGGAGCAATTCGATAAGGTGGTGGACATCGACCAAAGCCCGATCGGCCGCACGCCGCGCTCCAACCCGGCCACCTACACCGGTATCTTCACGCCGATCCGCGAATTGTTCGCGGCGGTGCCGGAAGCCCGCTCGCGCGGCTACACGCCGGGCCGCTTCAGCTTTAACGTCAAGGGCGGCCGCTGCGAAGCCTGCGCCGGCGACGGTGTGATCAAGGTGGAAATGCACTTTCTGCCGGACATCTTCGTGCCCTGCGACATCTGCCACGGCAAACGCTACAACCGGGAAACGCTGGAAATTCGCTACAAGGGCAAGACCATCCACGAAGTGCTGGAAATGACCGTCGAAGACGCCGCGCAATTCTTCTCGGCCATCCCCAGTCTGGCGCGCAAACTGCAGACCTTGATCGACGTGGGCTTGAGCTACATCACGCTGGGCCAGAACGCGGTGACGCTGTCCGGCGGCGAGGCGCAGCGGGTCAAGCTGGCGAAAGAACTATCGAAACGCGACACCGGCACCACGCTGTACATCCTCGACGAACCGACCACCGGCCTGCACTTCCACGACATCAAGCAACTGCTGAGCGTGCTGCACACGTTGCGCGACCACGGCAACACCCTGATCGTGATCGAACACAATCTGGACGTCATCAAAACCGCCGACTGGATCGTCGACATGGGCCCGGAAGGCGGCAGCGGCGGCGGCACCCTGGTCGCGGAAGGCACACCTAAGCAAATTGCCAAGCATAAGACTTCGCATACCGGGGCTTATTTGAAACGGTTTTTCGAATAAGGCCGCGCACGCTGCCTGGATCGCAGAGGGAGTATCCGGGTTCTCAAGCAACGCCCGCGCGGCGGCGCAGCCAGCGGGCGGCGCAAAGCCTACGAGGCTAGGGATTTCGGGTGGCGGGGACGACATCAGGCGACCGGTGAACGATTCGAGCCGTCACCCGCCGCCGGCATTCAGCCGCGGCGCAGGGCTTACTTAAGCGACTTCCTGCTCGCTGACCCGGCGACTGGCCGGCAGCATGCCGTACAGGCCCAGTTTGTGGCGCAGCACGTTGCGGCTGATGTCCAGCATTTTGGCGGTCTGCACTTGGTTTTGCTCGCAGTATTCGAAGGCCGAGCGAATCACGGTTTCCTCGATGATTTCGAACAGCTTGGGCGGGGTTTGGTCGAACAAGCGTTGCAGCGCGTTTTCCAGCGACACCGTTGAAATCGACGGGCTTTGCTCTGTGGCGCGCACCCCCGACAATTTAAAATCCTCCGGCCGCAGCCGATTGCCGGGGCAAACCAGCAAGGCTCTATGCACGGCGTTTTCCAGCTCGCGGATATTGCCGGGCCAGTCATAATTCAACAACGCAATTTCGGCGGCCGGGGTCAGTTTGACGTCGCCGTAACCCAGGCGATCGGCATATATTTTCAGGAAATGTTCGGTCAGCGGCAGGATGTCGCCCGGCCGTTCCCGCAGCGGCGCCAATTGGATCGTCGCGACGTTGAAGCGGTAGTACAAATCAGCCCGAAAATGCTGGGCGGCAACCGCGTCTTCCAGATTGACGTTGGTGGCGGCGATGATGCGCACGTCCACCGCCACCGGTTGGCGGGAGCCGACCTTGACCACTTCCCTTTCCTGCAACACCCGCAGCAATTTGGCTTGCAAACCCAGCGGCAAATCGCCGACCTCATCCAAAAACAGGCTGCCTTTGTTGGCCGTTTCGAACCAACCCAGTTTGGTGGATAGCGCGCCGGTAAACGAGCCGCGCTCGTGGCCGAACAATTCGCTCTCGATCAGGTTTTCGCTCAAGGCCGCGCAATTCAACGCGCCGAAGGTTTCGCGGTGGCGCTTGCTCAGGGCGTGTATGTGCCGGGCCACCAATTCCTTGCCGGTGCCGGTTTCGCCGATGATCAACACCGTGGCGTCGCTGGGCGCGATCCGCTCGATCTGTTCCAGCAAGCGCCGCGACACCGGATCTTCGAAAACCAACGCGCTGGCCCGGACCGACAAGGCCAGCGAGCGCGATTGTTGTTCGTCAAAAGCCAATAAAGTCATAAGTCCCCCGGATTCCGGCTAGCGTTGCATGGCAAATCAAAAATTTCACAAGTCCCCGAGCCGCCGACGATTTTCCAGCGTCGCTCCGTCTCGCATTGCAATCAACCTAAAAAGAGCAGTTGACGCGTATTGCGGGACGAACAGTATTTTTCATCGGTCAACGGCTCTTACTTAGGATCAAGCCTCGATTCGAGATCGGCGAAATGGTGGTTCTTGTTCCGGCCACCAATATACAAGCCGGGGATATAGCGAATAAAACGTTAATTTTCGAAAAATAAATCTAATTAATAGATAAACATCCAAACCTGCTTCGACCGATACCCTGAAATTGAACCCTACGCGGTCGGCTCTGGATGCCGGCATCGAGCAGCATGGCAGCGAATGCCTAGCGCTGATCGAGTCGTGAACAGTTTGATCATTCGCCCTTGGACTTTGTTCGGGACGAACGGACGAGCCCAAATTGAATGGCATCGCGATTTCAGCGGTGAGCAGTGCCTGGGGTCTCATTTTGGCCCCCGCCGATGGCGGCGCTTTTCAAGCAACCAAAGACCGTTCCCGCGCCAAGCGCCGCCGATCGCGGCTGAAGCGGCTCGAGATCAAGTGTCTTTTCGATCCGGCAAGCGCTCAATCGGCAAACCGAACAACTGTTGCCACGGAAACACCCGGCAAACAGAAAGCCGGCATTTCTGGTGAATCATCAGCACCACCCCGCTTCCCGGCAAACCAAGTCCCGCCATTCGGCGCGCCGGTCCGCGCCAAGCAAGACGACAAACTTTCCTTTATTTTCAACACCTTGAAACGAATTCGGCCGCCAAAACTCGGCCGACCGCCGGATCAGCGGCGAAGCTGGCACGCGTCGTGCGCTAGTAGTTTCGGAATCAGTCGGACTACCACCCCGCGACGCGGCACTGGCAACCCAGCGCGACGCCCCGGTTCCGCACCGACTTTCTTAGCCAGGCTTACCGATAAATGAGGAATATCGACATGAGCAATCTTTTTGCTACACGCCACAATTTCCAGCCGCTGGCGGCCGGATCGGAATGGCAGGCCGGCGGTTTCTTGCCGCTGGAACCAACCGGTACGGTGGCCGCCGAAACGTTTGCTAAGCATCCCTTGGCCGGCGCGCTGCAAGGTTTTCAATACCAAAGCCAAACCCGCGACCACAAGTGGTTCGACTATGTGTTTTTGGGCGTGCTGTCGGTGCTGATTCACAGCGCGGCGATGGATCTGTTTCGCGGCGCGTCGTTGGAGCAGGATTTCGTGGAACCGCCCAAGCCGGAGCCCAAGGTGCAAATCACGTTGAGCCGCCCGCGCCCGGTGGTGCCGCCGCCGATCGTGCAAGCGCCGCCGCCCAAGCCCAAGGTCGTACCGCTCAAGCCACCCAAGGAAAAACCCAAACCGGTACTGAAACCGGTCGTCGAACAAGCGCCGGTACCCGATCCGACCCCGGCGCCCATCGTAGACGCCGCGCCGACGCCCGCTCCGCCCGCGCCACCGGCGCCGGTGGTCGAGGAGAAAATCACGCCGCCGACGGCCGGCGCCGATTATCTGAACAACCCGCCGCCCGAATATCCGGAAATCGCCCAGGAACGCGGTTGGGAGGGCAAGGTGCTGATGAAGGTGCATGTTCAGCCCAACGGCAAGCCGGACAACGTCACCGTCGTCAAATCCAGCGGCCAGACGGTGCTGGACGACGCGGCGGTCAAAACCGTTTCCAAATGGTCCTTCGTGCCGGCCAAGCGCGGCGACACGCCGGTCGCCGGCTACGTGACCGTTCCGATTACTTTTAACTTATCTTGAGGTACTTCATGTCCGATATCGCCACCACCGTCATCGTTGACGGCACTTTGAACACTCTGATCGGCGCGTCCGTCGTCACCTGGGCGCTGATCCTGATCAAGGGCATCCAGCACATCCGGATTTCCTACCACAACCGCAACTTCAGCAAACGCTTCTGGGGCGCGCCGGACATTCAGGCCGCCGCCCAATTGCAGGACCAGCAGGGTCCGGCGGCGCGGGTGGCCGGTATCGGCTTTTCGACCTTGATCGAAACCGACAGTGGCGCCTCCACCCACGACTTGGAACATACCTGGGACCGCCAGGAGCTGCTGGATCGCCGTTTGCGCCAGCAAATGCAAAAAGAGCGCGGCTCGCTGGAAAGCGGCCTGGCCGTACTGGCCACCATCGGTAGCATCTCGCCCTTCGTCGGCTTGTTCGGCACGGTGTGGGGCATCATGGGCGCGCTGACCAATATCAGCAAAAGCGGCTCGGCCAGTCTGGAAGTAGTGGCCGGCCCAATCGGCGAGGCCTTGGTGGCCACGGCGGTCGGGATCGCGGTCGCGGTGCCGGCGGTGGTGGGTTACAACTTCTTCATTCGCCGCAACAAAGTGATCTGGGCCTTCCTGGACGACTTCGCCATCGACTTCGTGCATCTGGCGCTGAAAAACGCCTTTGTCATCGAACGCGCCAGCGCGGCGAAGCCCGCCAAGCTGACCGAAATCGGCGGCGGCAAAAAGAGCCGGGAACCGGCGGCGCATGACGATTTGATCGCGAAGGAGGCGCACGCTTAATGGCCATCAATACCAAAGACAACGGCGGCGACGACGACGTGATGGGCGAAATCAACGTCACGCCGCTGGTGGATGTGATGTTGGTGCTGCTGGTGGTGTTCATCGTCACCGCCCCGCTGCTGACCAACGCGGTTCACGTCAATCTGCCCAAGACCGCCGAAACCGCGCCGCCGGAGGAAAAAGCCGCCGTGTACCTGAGCGTGGACGCCACCGGCAAGGTCTTCATCGATAAACAGGAATACGCGGTCGATGCGGTCGAAACCGAATTGAAAAACCGCAAGGCCGCCGATCCGGAACTGGCGCTGAACCTGAATGCCGACGACGGCGTGCAATACGGCATCGTCGCCAAGGTGATGGCCGCGATCGAACGAGCCGGCGTGACCAAACTGGCGGTACTGACCGCTCCCCAATAACCCTAGGTCCCATCCCGGCCGCCGCCGGGATGGCTTTTGCTTTTTAGGAGACGCTACATGGCGCGCCAAACCGCCAACGACTTCCACCCGGAAGCCTTGAAAAAATTCGACGAATACGTCCACGGCGATATTTCCCGCCGCGAGTTCCTGTCCTCGGTTCCCAAATACGCGCTGCTCGGCCTGACCGCCGAGGCCTTGCTGGACGCGCTGAACCCGCGTTTCGCCCAAGCTCAGCAAGTGGCCGGCAACGATCCGCGCATCAAAACCAGCTACCTGGAATATCCGTCGCCGCACGGCAACGGCAAGGTGCGCGGTTATCTGGCGCAACCGGCTAACGCCAAGGGCAAACTGCCGGTCGTGTTGGTGATCCACGAAAATCGCGGCCTGAACCCGCATATCGAAGATATTGCTCGCCGGCTGGCGCTGGACAACTTCATCGCCTTCGCACCCGATGCGCTGTTCACGCTGGGCGGCTATCCGGGCGACGAAGACAAGGCCAGGGAATTGTTCCAGAAACTGGACAAGGCCAAAACCCAAAACGATTTTCTGGCCGCCGCGCAAGCGCTGAAAAAGTTGCCGGGCGGCAACGGCAAACTCGGCGCGGTCGGCTTTTGTTACGGCGGCGGCGTCGTCAACTTCCTGGCGACCCGCCTGCCCGACCTGGCCGCCGGCGTGCCGTTTTACGGCGCCCAGCCGCCGGCCGAGGATGTCGCTAAGATCAAGGCGGCCCTGCTGATTCATTACGCCGGCGTCGACGACCGCATCAACACCGGCTGGCCGGCCTTCGAAGCGGCCCTGCAAAAAGCCGGCACCAATTACGAAGCCCATACCTATGCCGGTGTCCAGCACGGCTTCAACAACGACACGACGCCGCGCTACGACGCCGGTACCGCCAAACTGGCCTGGGACCGGACCGTCGCCTTTTTCAACGCTTATTTACGCGACAGCTAACGCGCGG
Source organism: Methylomonas sp. BG-2 (assembly GCF_057766305.1). Classification (NCBI taxonomy): domain Bacteria; kingdom Pseudomonadati; phylum Pseudomonadota; class Gammaproteobacteria; order Methylococcales; family Methylococcaceae; genus Methylomonas; species Methylomonas sp. BG-2. The sequence goes on from NZ_JBYMAP010000146.1 coordinate 9,143, forward strand.
AGGTTACCGTGAAAGTGGAAGTACATGTCTGGGATTGGCCATTGCGGCTGTTTCACTGGCTGCTGGTGGCGGCGGTGGTCGGCGCTTATTGGACCGGCAAGCTCGGCGGCGAATGGACCGATTGGCACGGCCGCTTCGGCAGTCTGACCTTGGGGCTGATCGTGTTTCGCCTGCTCTGGGGCTTTATCGGCGGCACCCACGCCCGCTTCGCCAATTTCTTTCCGACATTGTCGCGCTTGCTGGCTTACGTGAAGGGCGATTGGCAAGGCGTCGGCCACAATCCGGCCGGCGCGCTGGCGGTATTCGCGTTGCTGACGGTGTTGGCGGTGCTGGTCGGTACCGGCTTGTTCGCCAACGACGATATCGCGTTCGAAGGCCCGCTGTTCGATCTGATCGACAAGGAATTCAGCGACAAACTCAGCGGCTGGCATATCCGTAGCGTTAATGTGCTGCTGTTCTTGGTTGGCGCCCACGTCGCGGCAATCGCGTTTTACCAACGCGTCAAAAAAGCCGATTTGATCGTGCCGATGCTGACCGGCAAGAAACGCCTGCCCCGCTCGCTGGCCCCGGCCGACGCCCGCCCGGCCGGCGTGTTGCGGCTGACCGCCAGCCTGTTGATCGCCGCTTCCGTGGTCTGGAGCGTCTGGGGCGGCGACCCCTTGCGCTATCTGCCGCCGCTGGCCGGCGTGCAATCGGCGCAGGCCGGCGGCCGTTGAGGTAGCCGAATTTGTCCGGATTCCGCCGCGTTGACGGCGGACGATCCCGCCCGCGCGGCCGTCCTCGCAACCGGGGCGCCGCGCGGAATGGCGACACCCGAAATTTTAACCACCAAGGAGACTTGAATGAAAACCCAACTGGCTATCGCACTGGCGCTGAGCGCCGTTACCACGGCGGCACTGGCCGGGCCGATAGAAGAACAAATCCGCTTCCGCCAATCCGCCTATTCCTTTCTGGGCTGGAATACCGCGAAAATCAAGGCGCAAGCGGTCGACCACCCGGAAACCTTCAACAAGGAACAAGTGATAGCGGCCGCCAACGCCATCGCGGCCGCCGCCAATTCCGGCATCCTGGAACAGTTGTACGGCGCCGGCACCGATCAAGGCACCGGCTGGAAACCCACCCGCCTGAAGCCGGAATATTTTCAAAAACAAGCGGAAGTCAAGGAACTGGAAGCCACGTTCATTAAGGAAGCCAACGAACTGCAAAAAGTCGCCGACGACGGCGATGTCGCGGAAATCAAGGCGCAATTCGGCAAACTCGGCGCGTCGTGCAAGAGTTGCCACGACTTGATCCGGGTCAGAGAATAAACCGTCCCGCCCCGAAAACCGCCCACCCGGGCGGTTTTTTTTGGACCGGCCAATCGCCACCAAACGAATCAACATGATCGATCCCGCCGCCGATGGTCATAAGCCAGGCCGCAAACATTGGTTTACCGAATTCGACGTTGTCGGATTCGAAGAAACCGCCGGAAAGCCGGCATCCAGTGCCCTGGATGGCGAGCTTCGAACCATCTATAGCGCCGAGATTCCGGCAATCCATGCCGGAATGACCACCTTCGGGAACGGAAGCCTGAAATTCTTAGCCATGCCGCGTTGAAGCTCTAGGCTCGCGGCCTATTCCCGACCAATGCCGTAATATATTCCCAACGCCCCAG
>NZ_JBYMAP010000147.1:0-10612 GCF_057766305.1 Methylomonas sp. BG-2
TGCGGAGGGGGTTTCTCGACACGAGAATCTAAGGTTTAGACAACGGATTGGGCTTGAGACAGGCTTTTAATCGGCGACTGTTCGAGAGGGAAGGACTAATTTTTAGGGACTGGAGAAACAGAAAGTTTGCGACAAACATCCTTTGTGTTTCGCTCAAGTGGGCGAAACGAAAGAACGCTACCGAAGTGACTGCTTGTTCCACCCGATTTGGATAGGACCGAGCAACAGGACTGTAGGCACTGCCCGGATTTCGAGGTTAGGTGTTTGAACCGGCGTAGCGGGTTTGGGCGGAAAAGCGCCCGGAGTTGGAAGCAACGAGCGATACCGCCCGCCGCAAGGCTTAGTGTGACAACGTGCGTAACAGGTTTTTATAGTCCTCCGCCATCTTGACGTCTTCGTCCTTGAGTTCGGCGACCCGTTTGCAGGCGTTGATGACGGTGGTGTGGTCGCGACCGCCGAAAGCGTCGCCGATTTCCGGATAGCTGTGCGAAGTCAGCTCCCTGGCCAAACTCATCGCGATTTGCCTAGGGCGAGTAATCGACTGCTTGCGGTTTTTCGATGACAGATCGGCGACCCGGATTTTGAAATATTCGGCGACGGTTTTTTGGATGTTGTCGATGCTGACTAGTTTGTCTTGCAGGCTGATCAGATCGTGCAAGGCTTCCTTGGTAAATTCGACGGTGATGTCGCGGCCGGTAAATTGCGAGTTGGCCACTACTCTGCGCAATGCCCCTTCCAGATCTCGAACATTGGACGGAATGCGTTTGGCGATGAAAAACGCCACGTCGTGGCTAAGATCCACGCCGACCTGTTGGGCTTTCTTGATCAGAATCGCGGTGCGGGTTTCCAGGTCGGGCGGTTCTATCGCCACCGGCAAACCCCAGCTAAATCGGGATTTCAAACGGTCTTCCAGACCTTCGATTTCCTTCGGATATTTATCGCAAGTCAGTACTACCTGGTGCTTTTGGTCGAGCAGATTATTAAAGGTGTGGAAAAACTCTTCCTGAGAACGCTCCTTGCCGGCCAAAAATTGAATATCGTCCATCAACAGTACATCGATGTTACGGTAGTAATCCTTGAAATGATTGATTTGGTTTTGCTGCAAGGCTTTAACCATATCCTGCACGAATTTTTCCGAGTGCAGATAAACGATGTTGGCGTCCGGTTTTTTCTGCAGCACCGCATTGCCGATCGCGTGCATCAAATGGGTTTTGCCCAAGCCGGAACTGCCGTAAACGAATAACGGGTTATACACCTTGCCGATGTTGTCGGAAACCGTGACCGACGCGGCGCGGGCCAATTGATTGGATTTACCCTCGACGAAGCTTTCGAACGTGAACGCCTTGTTTAAAAAATTGGGTTGGTTTTTTTTCTGAACCGGACTCTTGTTTAGCGTTTGCGCTTTGATTGCCGGTGCTTTTTTGCTGCCGATTTCGAAATGCACCGCCAGCGTGGCATTGGAAAATTCGTTGACCGCGTCTTCGATGCGGGTCAGAAAGTGCTGCTTGATATGATCAATGATAAAGCGATTGGGTGCGAGCAGTTTTAACTGGCTGTCGGTTTCCACTGCTTGTAGTGGCCGGATCCAAGTATTCAGGTCGGTGCCGGGAATTTCATGTTCCAGCTTGGCCAGGCAGTTGTTCCAAATCACACTCATCGGGGGTGTCTAAGACGTCTAAAAAGACGGCAAATGATAGCACAGCGGCGGGATGGGGCTTGACTCTTGGTCGTTATCAGAAAAGAATGGCGGCCGCATCGATTTCCAGCTTTTTACAATGACTACCGGCAAACTTTACATCGTTTCCGCGCCTTCCGGCGCCGGGAAAACCAGTTTGGTCAAACGCTTGACCGCCGAATTGGACGGTCTGACCGTATCGATCTCGCATACGACGCGGCCGATGCGGGTCGGCGAACAAAACGGCGTCGATTACTTTTTCGTGTCGGTTGACGAATTCAAAGCCATGATAGAACGGCAGGCCTTTCTCGAGCACGCCCAGGTATTCGACAATTTCTACGGCACGGCTCAACGTACCGTCGAACTGGCGTTGGCCGGCGGTACCGACGTGATATTGGAAATCGATTGGCAAGGCGCTCAACAAGTTAGGAATATGCAGCCGGACAGCGAGTCGATTTTTGTCTTGCCGCCGTCGATCGAAATTTTAAAACAGCGCTTGCGCGGGCGCGGCCAGGATACCGAGGAAACCATCGCCCGCCGGATGCAGGATGCCGTCACCGAAATCAGCCACTATCCGGAATTTGATTATCTGGTGGTTAACGATGACTTCGAAACCGCGCTGAATCAATTAAAAAGCATCGTGGTCGCCAACCGGGTAGCTCAGCAGCGCCAACAGCAACAAATTACCGCTTTGCTGGAAAACTTACTCAACTAACTATAGATAAGTATTATGAAGACCACTCATCCCAGATTAAAACTCATAGGCTTAGTTCTGCTGTCCGCAGCGGCCTTGACTATCACCGGCTGTTCGGACGACAAGTCGCAACCGGCAAGTTCGGAAAAATCGGCTGCCAAGGCCAAGGCGCCGGAGAAAAAACATGTCGAACACGGCGAAGCCACCGATACCGCCAAGTTTCGTTTCGAAAAGGAGTTCGCGCAAAAATGCGTCGAACGGGAGCTGCACAATTCGAACAATCCGGATGTGGACAAGCCGCGTCTGGAGGAAAGTTGCGGCTGTATTGCTCGCCATATGTCCGAAGACTTGGCCGATACCGAAGCCGAAAAGTATTTGAAAGAACACGAAGATACTCACTCGCTGCAAATCAAATTCGACGCGGCCGCCTATTTTTGCCTGCAAAACAAACCGGTACCCAAAGGTCCGCATTTGTTCGGCAAACCGCAGTAAGCCTAAAACGGTTTAGGCGAATGCCGGCTAACCATCAGCCGGCATTCGCCCCTGGAACTTCAGACCCGTGGGAGAGGCTGCAGCCGCGGTTGACAGGATCCGGTGAAGTTGCCGTTCCCCCTGAACTTCTCGAAGCTCCAAGCAGGAAAACACCAAACGTGTCATTGTCGGAGCAATGAATCCGGGATTCACGGTAATGGAAAACTCGATTCGTGGCGGGTCAAACAAAGCCCTATTCGAAATTTACCTTTGCGGAGTTTCCCAGGGTTTTAATCCAATTTCACAGCCAACCGTTCCCGCTCCGGCGGCGGCCAAACCAACCCTGGTTGACTAACATTACGGAGAATGGTCGGAAAATGCCGTTTTCCCGCAACCAGCGCCAGCAATTTACCAACGGATTTTTTCATCATGACCTCATCTAGCGAACTTTTTTCTCAAGCCCAACAAGTGATACCCGGCGGCGTCAACTCGCCGGTGCGGGCCTTCAAGGGTGTCGGCGGCACGCCGGTCTATTTCGACCGAGCCCAAGGCGCTTACGTCTGGGACGCCGAAGGCAAGCGCTACGTCGATTATGTCGGTTCCTGGGGGCCGATGATTTTGGGCCATGCCCATCCGGCTGTGATAGAAGCCGTCAAGCAATCCGCCGAAAAAGGCTTGAGCTTTGGCGCGCCGACCGAAATCGAAACCGTGATGGCGCAAAAAATCTGCGAGCTACTGCCGTCGATCGACCTGGTGCGGATGGTCAGCTCCGGTACCGAAGCGACAATGAGCGCGCTGCGCTTGGCGCGCGGTTATACCGGTCGCGACAAGATCGTCAAATTCGAAGGCTGCTACCACGGTCATTCCGATTCCTTGCTGGTCAAGGCCGGCTCCGGTGCGTTGACTTTAGGCGTACCCAGCTCGCCCGGCGTGCCGGCCGCGTTGGCCGCCGAGACCATCACGCTGGCTTACAATGACAGCGATGCGGTCAAACAAACCTTCGCCGAAATCGGCGAGCAAATCGCCTGCATCATCGTCGAACCGGTAGCCGGCAACATGAACTGCATCCCGCCGGAACCTGGTTTCTTGCAAACCCTGCGCGATGTCTGCGACCAATACGGCAGCGTGCTGATCTTCGACGAAGTGATGACCGGCTTCCGCGTCGGCTTACAAGGCGCGCAAGGCCTGTATGGCATCACGCCTGACTTGACCACGCTGGGTAAAATCATCGGCGGCGGCCTGCCGGTCGGCGCCTTCGGCGGCAGCCGCAAAATCATGGAATATCTGGCCCCGCTCGGCCCGGTTTATCAAGCCGGCACCTTGTCCGGCTGCCCGGTGGCGATGGCGGCCGGCTTGAAAACCCTGGAACTGATAGGCGCGCCGGGTTTCCACGACGCCTTGGCCGCCAAAACCAGCAAATTGTTGGCCGGCCTACAAGCCGCCGCCGACGCGGCCGGCATCCCGTTCACCACCAATCAGGTCGGCGGCATGTTCGGCCTGTTCTTTAGCCAAGAAAAAACCATCAGCCGATTTGCTCAGGTCATGGCCTGCGATGCGGACCGCTTCAAACGCTTTTTCCATGCGATGTTGGAACACGGAGTTTATCTGGCACCGTCGGCTTTCGAGGCCGGGTTTGTTTCCGCGGCGCATGCGGATCAGGATTTGCAGGCTACGGTGGATGCGGCGGCTCAAGTGTTTAAGGGGTTATGAGTTGGCGGACGTTACGATCAATGTGGGTGTCCCTAGCTTTTAGGCACCGGTTTGGGGAAGGAATTGATTGAATTTTGGGTTTTCCCGGTTGTTTCATTCTTGTCGGCGGCGGCTACTTATCTGGTAACCGCCTGGCGGGCTGGAAAAAGACAGCTCCAGCTGAAAATACAGTTGGAACAACAACAGCAATTACTGCAGCAGCAAACCGTGAAATTGGCGGTTGCCGAGGAAAGGCTAAGCCTGTTGAATCAGCGCGAATCGGAGTTGCAAGCGTTGCAACAACAGCTATTGGCTATGAAAACCGAAAACGCCGAACTTAATACCCGCCAGCAGGAACAACACAAGCATAACGAAGAAAAAATCCGCTTGCTGCAGGATGCGGAAAATCAACTGAAAGCCCAGTTCGAAAATCTGGCGCATCGAATCTTCGAGGAACGCGGCAAGCAATTCGTCGAGCATAATAAGGCCAGCATCGAAACGCTGGTGGCACCGCTAAAGCAGCAGCTCGGCGAATTCAAACAGCGGGTGGAAAGCGTTTACGACAACGAAACCAAGGATCGCATCAGCCTGCGCGAGGAAATCGTTTCGTTGCGCCGCGACACCCAGAAAATGAATCAGGAAGCGCTGAATCTGACCCGCGCCTTGAAAGGCGACCACAAAGCCCAAGGCAATTGGGGCGAGATGATTCTGGAAAAAGTGCTGGAGCAATCCGGCCTGCGCAAAGGCATCGAATACGAAACTCAAGGCGCGTTCCGCGACCAGGACAACCGGCTGTTCAAACCCGACGTGATCGTCCGCCTGCCGGACAACAAGGACGTGGTGATCGATTCCAAAGTCTCGTTGAATGCCTACGAACGCTACTGCTCCAGCGAAGGCGACGCCGAACGCGTCGAAGCGCTGAAACAACACGTCGAAGCGGTGCGCGCCCACATCAAAGGCCTCAGCGGCAAGGATTATTCCAGCCTGAAAGGCCTGCGCTCTCTGGATTTCGTGCTGCTGTTCATGCCGATCGAAGCCGCCTTCATGGCCGCCTTTCAAGGCGACGAAAAACTATTCAACGATGCCTTCGAACATAAAATCGTCGTCGTTACCCCAACTACGTTGTTGGCGACGCTACGCACGATCCAAAACATCTGGCGCTACGAGCAACAAAACGAAAACGCCCGGCTGATCGCCGACAAGGCCGGCGCGCTGTATGACAAAATCCGCGGTTTTGTCGAAGACATCGAAAAGCTCGGCAATCAACTCAGCACCGTGCAAAAAACCTACGATGGCATCGTCAACAAACTCAGCAGTGGCCAGGGCAATCTGTTGCGCCAAGCCGGCGCGCTCGAAGAACTGGGCGTGAAAGTCAAAAAGAAACTGCCCAAGAGCCTGACCGAGCAAATGGACGCCAGTGACGAGGCATGAGTTTGAACGACGCTACCTTGCATCTTCGTTGCGAAGGGAGTTGTCAGAAGTTTCTGGCCTAGCCCCGTTCCGCAGCTGAATGGTTACATAGAATCGAAATTATTACTTGGCAAATTGGGAGGGTGTCCATGTAAGGTTCTGTAGCGAATTCGCCTTCCCCCAAAACTCCTAATCAACCAAAAAAGCAAGAAAAAAGTGCCAGGAAATTTTTCCTTGACTTGTTGATGATAATCATTATCATTTATACCGAAAGGCCGCCTCTCGTGCTGTTCTTATCACGCCTTTTCAATCTTCTGATTTTTCAGTGTGCGGCAAATTAATTTTGACTAAATAAACCAGATCCAAGCATCACTGCCAGCCGACCTAACGGTAGCCAGCCAATCGTTTTCAGTTTCATCAACCGAGAGGCTTTTATGTTACCGACCGCCCATTTCAATCAGCTTTTATGCCTAAGCTTGTTCCGCTTCGTATCCAACGAACGAACAAGTAAATCGACACCTATACCGCAAACCGCCAAATTCAAGAATCCGGCAACGCTTCCGTTGCACTGTCAATCTCTGTCAAGGCGCGAAGATTCGGGCATCAGGATGAATTCATCAGCGGCTGATATTCATCAAACTCGCGGAAAATTGATAAGCGGCCAAACAAGTGGAGTTGGCTATTCGTGCCATTCGGAATGGACCCCGCCATTTTGGTATGGACACGTGAATGGTTTTCACGAAGGCCGATGTCAATAAAATCCGTTTTATTTTCCAAGCCGAAAACACCAAGCAAAGTAGTCCAATTTCGGGGTGTCTGACTTAGGCATGGCAAGGATGCGAATTTGTCATGGCGTTCAAATCAGGAAGCCTAATGATCAGCCCACCCGAAACCGATCCAACAATTTAGAGTTTGGATTGATAAGCAACAGCCACCCAGCTCTTTCGCCAGGTAGCCATCGATCGAATCGGTACGCAACTAAGCGCCATACATCCGTACATTAAAATCTTATCGCCGCGTTTAGGAATAACGGATTTTCTAGGCCTGGCGGACACATTGGCGGAAACTTGGAATGAGGCAAGATCGACTGAAAATATAAAACTAAACACCGGAGTTTTACAGTCGTGAAATAACTGCGAACTGAATAAATCGTGGCTGTTTGCGCGGGGTAATAGTGCCGGAAAAATCTTCAATAAGCCCAACAAACTTCCCTTCGCATGAATTTGCGAGCGAATAGGGAATAACCATTGGTAGAAATTTAATAGTAACGATTGTCGATATTGCAATTTCGATTGAAATTAACAAATGCAATTGAATCATCAAGGAGCCCTTATCATGAGACGTGCGACCTCTCGCTTGGCTATCACTTTAGCCGCTAGCGCATATTTTGCTTCATCGCCGCTAGCAGCTGTTGAGCCCGAGCGAGACACGGATACTTTGGAAGAAATCGCGGTGAAAGGAGACTGGCTGGAGCCGCCGACCAAGGACAATATTCGCACCTACCCAGGTGGGCGATCAGCGGTCACCGACACCGAATTGCAACAGGCCGGTGCCCGCACGCTGGAAGACGCTTTACGCTTAGTACCGGGCGTCCGCGCCCAAGATGAAACAGGTACCGGTATTCTGCCGAATATCGGCGTGCGCGGATTGGACCCCAGGCGTAGCACACGCACGTTGGTATTGGTTGACGGCATTCCGATCGCGTTGGCACCGTATGGGCAAACAGGCTTGTCGATGTTCCCGCTGACCATGCAAACCGTGGATCGAATCGATGTCGCGCGCGGCGGGGTGGCCTTGCGCTATGGGCCTAACAATGTCGGTGGCGTGATCAATTTCATCAGCAAACCGATTCAGGATAAATTCAGCGCCACCCTAAGGGAGGCGCTAACCATTTCCACCGAGACCGGCAACGTGCTGACCGACAGCTACCTGCGTGCCGGTGGCTTCGTCAACGACAGGCTGGGCCTGCAATTTCAGGCCAATACGCTGATGGGCGATTCGTCCCGCGCCCATTCGAACACTGAAGTGGAAAACTTGGCCTTGGATGCCCACTGGTTCGTCACCAACAACGCCGACATCAAGGCCGGTTTGCAGTATTACAATACCGATACCCAGTTGCCGGGCAGCCTGTCGCCGCAAGCCTACGAACAAAACCGCTTTCAGTCGCAACGGCCGTACGACAAATTCCAGGGCGATACCGTGCGTGGACATTTGGTCTACAACCAACATTTCGACCTGTTCGGCAGCCCGGCGGAGTTCAACTGGACCAACTTCGCCCATACCAGCGACAGGGAGTTCACGGTCGGCTGTCTGCTCAATGCCGCCGGAACTTCATGTAATCTCGATCCCGCCAAGGTGTCCAACGGCGTGCAAACCAGCCCGCGCACCTTCACCGTTTACGGCACCGAACCGCGTCTAACCGTAGGCGCCAAGACCGGCTGGCTCGATCACAAATTCACCTTAGGCGGGCGTTACGTCAGCGAAGACGTCGAACAAGGCGTCGATCGGACTCGCCTGAGCAACGGCAACGTCGTCACCGCCCAAAACTTCCATTTCGGCACCGATGCCTTTGCGCTTTATGCCAGCGATACCTTGAGCGTGTGGAATGAGCGGCTTAGCGTCACGCCAGGCTTGCGTGCGGAATGGATAGAGCAATCCAGCCGCAACCGCTTGACCGGCACGGCCGCCGACAGCCGTGGCGACGAGCTGTTGCCCGGTCTCGACGTAGGCTATCACTTATGGCCGGATAAAATATTCCTGTTTGGCAACCTGCACAAATCCTTGCAGCCGGTTCAATTCACCCAAATTACCCTGGGAGGCGATACCGGCGTGGAGAAGGCCTGGAACTACGAAGTCGGTTTACGCGTGTCGCCGTTATCGGAGCTCGACGCCACCTTCAGCTATTTCCGTTTCGATTTCGACAACCAAATCGTCGGCGTCGTGGAAAACGGCAGCACCAAATTCCGCAACCTCGGCGAAGCTTGGCATGAAGGCTATGAAACCGAACTGGATTGGCGTCCATCCCTCGTAACCGGCCTCGATCTCAAGGCGGGCTATACCTACGTGGACACGCGGCAGTTGAAAAACCTGTTCAGCGGCACCTCGCAAGTCGCATTTAAAAACAATGAAGTACCTTTTAGCTCGCACCATCAAATTAGCCTGCAAAGCAACTACCGCATCGGCACCGTTAATTTCAACATCAACGGCTCGTACCTGAGTTCCGCATTCACCGATGCGGCCAACACCGTGGCGGAAAACGCCGTCGGCGACAAAGGCAAGATACCGGGATATTGGCTTTGGAACGCCCAGATCACCCAGGACTTCCGTGTCGACAAAGCGAACATGCGGATCGGACTGGCCGGCAACAACTTGTTCAACCAGGACTACTACTTCCGCGGCGTGGATACCAGCCTGGGCCGAATGCCGGGACCGGGCCGCTCCGTAATGCTCAGCGTGCAAATGGATTTATGAGGAAAAAATCATGCGTAACCAGGAATTGATTCTACTGACTCATGTCCCGACCGAATCGGTCAACGACGGCTTTCTGCCGGCGGCGCGGCATCTCGGCCTGTCGCCGGTGCTTTTGACCGACCAAGCCGAAGCCCACCGTCGGCACTTTAGCCAAACCGGGCTGCCGGCCTATCCGGACGCCATCATCGCCTGCGACGTGTTTAATCCGTTAGCCGTGATTGAAACGGTCGGCCGGCGCGGACAAAAACCGGCGGCGATTTTTTCCAACAGCGATCACCTCCAAACCAGCACGGCGATCGTCGCCGAGTATTTCAGCCTGCCCGGCAAGGACTGGAAGGTGACCTATCGCGCCAAGAACAAAGCTGAAATGCGCGGCTATCTCAGCCGGCAAGGTATCGAAACGATGCGCTACGCGGTGGCGTCGGAGCCGGAAAGCCTGGCACGGGCCGCGGCCGATGTCGGCTTTCCGTGCGTGGTTAAACCGCGCGAAGGCGTTGCCAGCCAGGAAGTCGGTTTGGCGCGGGATGATGCCGAACTCGCCGCCCATTGCCAAGCGGTTTGGCAAACCCGGCCCGGCCAAGTCATGCTGTTGGAAGAATACCTCGTAGGCCCGCTGTGCACGCTGGAAACATTGGGCGACGGCAAGGGATTGCAAGCGCTGGGCGGATTTCACGTTCGGCTGTCCGCGCCGCCGCACTTCGTCGAACTGGAAGCCGACTGGAGCAGCGAGCTGGCGAAGCAGCAGGAGGTGTTGAACCAGATCAGCGGTTTCGGCGTCGGCTTCGGCGCCTGCCATACCGAATTCGTATTGACCGCCCAAGGGCCGCGCCTGATTGAAATCAACTATCGCTGCATCGGCGACCGGCGCGATTTTCTATTGGAGCAGACGCTGGGCATCCCGTTGTTCCAAACCGTGCTGTGGCTGCATTTGGGCGAACCGTTGCCGGCCTTGCCGTCCGCGCCGCGCGCGGCCGCGATACGCTATCTGACACCCTCCGCGGACGGCCAAATCATCACCGCCCCCACGCCGTTCAACCGTAACGGCGGTGCCGTAGACATCGGCCTTCGCGTCCTGCACCAAGCGGGCGACACCATAGCGATTACCCATTCCAATAAAGATTACCTGGGAGTTTTGACCGGCGTCGGCACGGATGCGGATACCGTGCATCAAGCCTTGGCCCAAGCCCGCGCCAGCTTGGCGT
>NZ_JBYMAP010000148.1:0-10206 GCF_057766305.1 Methylomonas sp. BG-2
TGTGGCCTTTCCGGGCTTGGTCGGGCGCGATCAAATGTTGACCGATACGCAGATGCAAAAATTCACGGATTTCGCTCTTGAGATCACCTATCCGCCCAATCCGATCCGCAATTTGGATAACAGTTTGACCGCGCAGCAGCAGGCCGGCCACGACTTTTATTTTAAGACCGTGCCGTCGGACAGCTTCTTTTCCTGCGCAGGCTGCCACGTGTTGGATCGGGAAGGTAACGCCGAGTTTGCCGAAGTCAAAAAGCCGGGTTTTTTCGGCACGGACGGGCACTACAGCTTCGATCATGCGTTGCAGATTTTTAAAGTGCCGCATTTGCGCAATATGTACCAAAAGGTCGGCATGTTCGGCTTGGCGTCGCAATCGACGACCACCGAGTCGAATTATTTTCTGCCGAAAGGCAACCTGGGCAATATGGGGCCGCAGATTCGCGGTTTCGGCTTCGGCCCGGACGGTAGCGTCGATACCATGTTTCGTTTCCTAAGCGCGCAAATCTTTTCCAAATCGTTTTTCGTGCCGCAAATCGATCCGAACGAGACTCGGACGCCGATCGAACGTTATCTTGCCGGCGAGCCGATCGGCAATCCCGGCGGTTTTGGTTTCGGCGCGGATGGAAACGCGGAGCGGCGTAGCGTGGAAGCATTTCTGTTCGCGTTCGACAGCAACCTGTTTCCGGCGGTTGGCCAGCAAGTGACGTTGGACGCCGCCAACGCCGACGCGGTCGCCGCGAGAATCGACCTGCTGACGGCACAGGCCGACGCCGAGCATTGCGATTTGGTCGCGAGAAATCGTTATAGCGGATTTTGGTATCTCGGAGGCGGAAAGTTTAAAGCGTCGGCCCAGGGTATCGGCGACATCAGCGATCGCGACTTGCGCGCATCGGCGGGCTTAACCGGTGGCGAGCTCACCTATACTTGCGCGCCGCCCGGTTCCGGCGAACGCATCGGCATAGACCGCGATAGCGACGGCGTATTGGATAACGATGAGTTGCGCGCCGGCGATCTGGACGGCGACGACGATGTCGATAAGGACGACCTGAATCGGTTATTGGCAGCGAAAGATGTCGCGGTCGCGCCGGGTGACCCCAGGGACCTGGACTACGACGGCGGCGTGACCGCCAAGGACGGGCGTAAACTGATCGCGTTGTGTACCCGCTCGCGTTGCGCGGTGAACTGAGGAGACCGCGTGCAGGGTCCGAGCGGCGGAAGGCCATTCTGCCGCTCGGATACTATCGGTCGCCGGACATATACGCGATAATCGTGGTTTAAATTCGAGTCATTGGGTTTCCACGATGAAATTACTAACCACGCTTGCTCTCTCGGTATTCGCCGGGTTGACGCTACACGGATGCGCCGGCGAGCCAACGAGGTTTTATTTGCTGGATGCCGGGTCGAGCGCGGGGGAGGAAAATCCCTTGCCGGCCGGAAGCGTTATCGGTTTGGGGCCGATACGGTTACCGGCCTATCTGGATAGGCCGCAACTAGTGGTCGAGGTCGGTCCTCACGAATACAAGCTCGAAGACAACCAGCGCTGGGCCGAGCGCTTGGATGACAATATCACCCGAGCGCTGATGCAGTCCTTGGCGCATCGGTTGGGCGTGGCTCAGGTGTTACGCTATCCCTGGCCGCAACGACAGAGCGTCGATTACCAAGTCAGCGCCGATCTGTTGGAATTACACCAGACGGCAGCCGGCGTCAGCCGGATGGCGGTGCAGTGGCAATTCAAGAAAGCCGAGCAAGCCTGGCAGGGGCGGCGTTTCGAATGCGCGGAACCGGCCGGCGCAGGCGCTGACAGCATCGTCGCCGCGCAAAGCCGCTGCTTGAGTCGCTTCGCGGCCGAGATTGCTCAAGCCTTGGCGCAAGCGCGTTAAACCTCTCCGCGCGCTGAACCAGCCTTGCTAGAAGCGTGGCGGTAATTCCGCCAATACCCAAACAAGGCCGTTTGCCGCGCCGGTTCCTCGGTGCAAAGTGACGTCGTGCTGATCGCGGAGCATCCCGGCCGCCTGATTTACCGAGCTTATGGCGACGGTAGCCTTTGTTTGCGGGGTGAGCGCTACCGCTGAACTTTTAGCCTAAAAAGAGCCGTTGGCGTGTGTTGCGGGCCGTTCGTGCCGAGCCCTTCGGCTGCGCTCAGGAGAGTCTTGTCGAAGCACCGACGGCTCGCAACACACTCACCCTCCGGGTGATTGAAAAATCCCGCTCGCCCTTCGATGAACTCAGGACGAACCGGATTTTTCATCGCCCAAATGCTCTTTTTAGGTTTAGAGATTCCGCTTCGTTCGTAGCTTTGTCATAAAACCTTAACCAAGCCGCTTTAAAAACGGCCGATTAAGGATCTAACCAAAACTCCTTAAAATACGGTCGGCCTGTCAACGGAATGCTAGGATTGCCGGGGTCTGGGTTGCGAAATTTAGCCATTTCCTGGGTAGACCATACGTATTGCCGGGATTAATCATCGAATTGGAGCATTTTGTGGATATCGGTATCGTTGGCGGCGGCATTAACGGTTTGTGTTGCGCCTGGCAATTGGCCAAGCTGGGCCATCGGGTCAGCGTTTACGAGCGCAGCAAGCTGATGCGCGCCACCAGTTGCGCTTCGTCTAAATTGCTGCATGGCGGATTGCGCTATCTGGAAAACGGTGAGTTACGCTTGGTGCGCGAATCGCTGCGGGAGCGCGACGCCTGGTTGCGGCGCGCGCCGCATTTAACCGAAGCCTTGCGCTTGCGGATGCCGCTGTATCGGCAAGGCCGTCGCGGTCGCTTCGTAATCGGGGCAGGACTGTTTATTTACGACCGTTTGGCCGGCCATAGTCTGTTGCCCGGCGCGGTCTGGCTGGATGCCGGGCAAATGTTGGAGGAGGACCCTGGCCTGGATAGCGAGGGCCTATTGGGCGGCTACGAATTTTCGGACGGCCGGATGGACGACTACGCGTTGGGCATTTGGGTTGCCGAGCAGGCCCGATCCGAGGGCGTCACGATTTTCGAGGATGCCGAAGTGTTACGACTGGATACAGCCGGCCATATCGAGACCGCCGCCGGCGTCGCGCATTTTGATAGGGTGGTGAATGTCGCCGGGCCGTGGGCCGGTCGCCTGCTGGAATCCAGCGGCGTCGATTCGCCGTTCCGGCTGGATTTGGTCAGAGGCAGTCATCTGTTGCTGGATCAGCCTTGTCGGCAGGCCTATTTGCTGGAAGTGCCCGGCGAGCGGCGTATCTTTTTTGTGTTGCCTTGGAAGGGCCTAACCTTGCTCGGCACCACCGAGGTTCGCCAAGGTTTGGACGACGCGATCGCTTGCAGCGATGCCGAACGCGATTATTTACTGGCGGCTTATGGGCGCTACTTCCCAAATCAAGAAGCGATAATTGCCGGCAGTTTCGCCGGGGTACGGCCGCTGATTTCCAGCGCCGCCGATCCGTCCCGCGCCACCCGCGAATACGCGGTGCACCGCTCCGGCCAACTCATCAGCGTATTCGGCGGTAAATGGACCACCGCGCTGGCGCTGGCCGAGCAGGTCAGGGCGAGGCTCTAATCTACGTCGGATTAGCGTTCCGGTTTACCAAGCCGCTGGCGGTTTGTTGACGATTTTCAGCGCTTTGCCGTCGACGACCACGTAGCCGCCCTTGGTCAGTTCCTTCATGATCTTATTGATCATCTCCCGGGACGAACCCACCATGTTCGCCAATTCTTGCTGAGTGGGCTTGTTGGCGATGACTTGAATGGTGCCGTCGGTTTCGGCCATGTCCTGCAATACTTTGATGGTCCGCTCGTAGACGTTGGACAGCGCCAGTTGTTTCACCTTTTCGGTCAAGTGCCGAACTTTCTCGGCCAGAACGCCCAGTAAGATGATGGCGACATCCGGATGGGCCTTTAGCCACAGAATAAAATCACCTTTCGAGACGATGCCGCACACAGTGTTTTCGGTGGCCTGGACCGCCGCCGAGCGCGGTTCGTTGCTGAGTAGCGCCAATTCGCCGAAATAGCTGCCGGCTTCCTGAATCAACAGCGTGACTTCCTTGTCCTTGTCGTCGGTCGAAAACACTCGGACAGCGCCCGACAATACGATGTACAGCGAACTGGTGTCGTCGCCCTCGTAAATGATCATGGCCCGTTTCGGGAATTTCACGGTTTTCACTTTAGCGGCCAGCGCGGCCAAGGCCTCTTCCTCGGCGCCGGCCAAAAACGGGATTTTCGCCAGGTTGGCAAGTACTTCGTTTTGCATGGTGTTTCCTAAGTCAGCATTCGCCGCAAGGCGGTTCCGGTGGGTTCGGTCGGGGTGATTTTATCGCTTTCCACTGTGAAAAGCGTCACGAATTCCCGGTGAAGCTTCTCACAGCCCCCGGTGCCTTCGATTGCGTACAGTACAACCACCCGCTGAAATCCGGCGGGCGGCGCGGCAAGCTCGTTGTAAATCTGGATTGCCGCGGATTCGGCGCTAGCGCCATTTTACGAAGGAGAAACGCAATGAACGCAAAACAACCCTTTCAAGAAACGCTAAGAACACTGAGTGCCCAAGAAATCGAGACGGTATCCGGCGGGCTGGTGTCGTTCGACGGCGATTTGAGCCAATTTCCGAAGAAATTCTGGCCGGTGATTAATCCGGGCGCGATCAACATCAAGAACATCGCCACCAAGTATGCCATCGGTTAATTCGTATTCACATTCATTGAGGAAATAGTCATGTCAAAAAAAGCATCGCGTATCGCAACATCCGAATTGGCTCAATTCGCATCGCAAGGTCTAAACCGGGCTCTGGAAGTCAGGGAATTAGCCGGTCAAGAACTGAGTCCGGAGCAATTGGATCAGGTCAGCGGCGGTCTGGCGTTGTTGAAATTCAACGGCATCATCAACGGCGGTCGTTTGCTTCAGCAAATCCAACAGTTCCAACAATTCGACCCCGCTTTGAACCTAAAGGGAGCAGCCCTGTTCTAGGGTTGATCGTGCCATGGCCTCGGAAAACATTGTGTTGTGTCCCAGCGCCCAACCGGATTGGGAGGGCAGTCAGGTCATCGGCGTGATGACCGGTTCGGCCGAGCAGCCGGAATTGGCGTATCTGAAGGAAGCGCTGCCGGTCACCGACGAAATTCTGGAAATGGCGGGACCGGTGACGCCCGGCGAAGTGTTTCGCTTTTCGGCGCCGTGCGCTTGCAGCGGATGCGGCCACTATCGCGCCGAACAGTCCAGATGCGGTTTGGTCGAGAAAGTGGTGCGCTGGACCCCGGTGGTAGTCGAGCAGTTACCGACCTGTTCGATACGCTCGAGCTGCCGCTGGTGGTTGCAGGAGGGCCGGGACGCCTGTCTGCACTGCCCGCAAGTGGTGACCAACGACCTGAACCCGAGCGAGGACATGCGGCGGGCGTCGGATCTGGATGTCGTCTGAGTGCCATGGTCCCGATCAGGCTAGGCGCGGAAAAGGTGGCGATATGAATGAAACCGGATTGTTTCGAAGTCAGGCCCTGGCGTTCAGGCGCGACCGGCCGCTCGGCGAGGCGATCGGGATCGCATCGCCTTCGCTGCCTTTTCTGACCGCATTGGCGTCGGCGGCGGCGCTGGCCTTGATTGCTTTCGCCTGCTGGGGCGAATATACCCGCAAGGCGCACGTCAGCGGGTATCTGGCACCCAGCATGGGTTTGATCAAGGTTTACGCGCCGCAGTCCGGCACCATCGTCGAGAAGCAGGTCGCCGAAGGCCAAAGCGTGAAAGCCGGCGATACCCTGTTTGTACTGTCCACCGAGAGCGGCTCCAAGGAAACCCCGCAAGTTCAGGCCGCCGCGCTGGAACAACTGCGGCAGCGCCGCGACAGCCTGACCGCCGAATTAAACCAGCACGCCGAATTGGAGCGCATCGACTATCAAGCCTTGCTGGATCGCGAGCAAGGTTTGCGGCGCGAACTGCAACAACTGGACGGCGAGATCGCCACCCAGCAAGCCCGCGTCGACGGTTCGGCCAGCAGCGCGGAGCGGTTTCGGCAATTGGCCGGCAAGCATTTCGTGTCGCCGGTACAAATTCAGCAAAAGCAGGACGAATGGCTGGACAACCAGGGCAAACTGCAAGCCCTGCAACGCAACCGGCTGGCGGCGCAGCGCGATTTGCAAGCCACCCAGACCGACATTGCCGGCAGCCGCTTGAAGTTTCAGAATCAGCGCGCCGCGATCGAACGCAATATTTCCGAATTGAACCAGAAAATCACCGAATCCGAATCCCGCCGCACCATCGTGATCAGCGCGCCGCAGGACGGCACCGCGACGGCGATTCTGGCCGAACGCGGCCAAGTCGCCAACCCCGCCAATCCGCTGTTGTCGATCTTGCCGGCCGGCGCGGCGTTGCGGGCGCAGTTGATGGTGCCGTCCAGCGCGATCGGCTTCGTCGAAACCGAGCAGACGGTATTGATCCGCTACCAGGCCTTCCCCTACCAACGCTTCGGCAGCTACAGCGGCCGCATTGTCGAAATCGCCAAGACCTTGATTAGTCCCAAGGATGCCGATTTGCCGGTCGAACTGCAAGAGCCGGCCTACCGGGTGACGGTGGCCCTGGATCGGCAAGCCGTGTCGGCGTACAAACAAGAAATGCCGCTGCAATCCGGCATGCGCCTGGATGCCGATATCTGGCTGGACACCCGCCGCCTGATCGATTGGGTGTTCGATCCGCTGTACAGCCTAACTGGGAGAGTCTAAATGAGCGCGACTATCGGGTTGAATTTCTCAGGCGGCAAGCGCACGCCGCTGATCCTGCAAACCGAAGCCGCCGAATGCGGGCTGGCCTGTCTGGCCATGGTGGCTTCGCACCACGGCCATCGGGTCGATCTGGCCAGTCTGCGCCACCGCTTCGCGCTGTCGCTGAAAGGCGTGACCTTGAACCAGTTGATCGGCATCGCCGACCAACTGCAGCTGGCCTCCCGGCCGGTACGCATCGATTTACCGGACTTGAGCCGTTTGACCTTGCCGGCGGTCCTGCATTGGGATTTCAATCATTTTGTAGTGCTGACTCGGGTCGATAGCGGCCGGCTGGATATTCTCGATCCGGCCCAGGGCGCGCGCCGTTTGAGTTACGCCGACGTTTCCAAACATTTTACCGGGGTCGCGCTGGAGTTGGCACCGACCCGCGAATTCGTGCCGCGTCAGGAACGCCGCCAAATCGAACTTTCCCGCCTCATTGGCCAGTTGGACGGTGCAGCTCGCGCTATCTGGCAAATCGTGACCTTGGCCTTGGCCATCGAAGTGTTTGCCATCGTAGCGCCTTTTTTTCTGCAACTGGTGGTCGATCAAGCGGTAGTGGCCGGCGATCGGCATTTGCTGACGGTACTGGGCCTGGGTTTTTCGCTGTTGATGTTAATTAGGGTAGCGGTCACCGCGCTGCGATCCTGGTTGGTGTTGATCTTGAGCAATTCGGCCAATTTGCAATTATTGAGCAATCTATTCGGCCATTTGCTGCGGTTGCCGATGCCGTATTTCGAGAAACGCCATCTGGGCGACATCGTGTCGCGCTTCGAGTCGATGAACGTGATTCAACGCACGCTGACCGGCAGTTTTTTGGAGGCGATACTCGACGGCATCATGGCGGCGGTGACGCTGGTGATGATGTGGTTTTACAGCGGGCCGTTGGCCTTGGTCGTGGTGGCGGCGGCGGTCGGTTACGGCCTACTGCGCTTGGCCTTGTTCCGGCCGCTGAAAGAGGCGACCGAGGAGCAAATCTTGCGCGGCGCCAAACAGCAGAGCAATTTGCTGGAAACCGTGCGCGGCATGCAAAGCGTCAAATTATTCAATCGTCAACTGCAGCGCCGGGTGCAATATCAAAACCTGTTGGTCGAGCACTTCAACGCCGGCATCCGGGTCCAAAAGCTGGGCTTGCTGTATCGGACCTGCAACGGCTTGCTGTTCGGCGTTGAGAATGTGGCGGTGATCTGGCTGGGCGCCTTGTTCATTCTGGACGGTGGTTTTTCGGTGGGGATGCTGTTCGCGTTCATGTCGTTCAAGGACCAATTCACCGACCGGGTCGGCGGCTTTATCGAGAAAGGCATCGAATTCAAAATGCTGGCGCTGCATACCGAACGCGTCGCCGATATCGCGCTGCACGAAACCGAAGCCGAGCGCTTGGCGGCGATGCCCGCCGAACAGGGCCGGCTACCGGCGATTAAAATCGAGAATCTGGAGTTCCGTTACGCGCCGGGCGAGCCGGCGGTCCTGCAAAACCTGAATCTGGAAATCGCCGCCGGCGAATCGGTGGCCATCGTCGGGCCGTCAGGTTATGGCAAAACCACGTTGGCGAAGCTGATCCTCGGCCTGTTGCAGCCGGTGCAAGGCGAAATCCTGATTGCAGGCACCCGCTTGAGCCAAATCGACACCCGCGCCTACCGCGACATGGTGGCGGCGGTGATGCAGGAAGACCAGTTGTTCGCCGGCTCCATCGCCGAAAACATCTGCTTTTTCGATGCCGCGCCCGATCAGGCCTGGATAGAAACATGCGCGCAATTGGCGGCGGTGCATCACGACATCGCCGCGATGCCGATGGCTTATAACACCTTGATCGGCGATATGGGCACGGTATTGTCGGGCGGCCAGAAGCAACGGGTATTGCTGGCCCGCGCGTTGTACAAACGCCCGAAAATTTTGATCCTCGACGAAGCCACCAGCCATCTGGACGTGGCCAGGGAAAAATCGGTCAACGCGGCAATCGGTCAACTCAAGTTAACCCGCATCATCATCGCCCACCGCCCGGAAACGATAGCCTCGGTGGACAGGGTGATAGACCTGCAAGCCTTGGCGCAAAGCGGCGGGCATGCTCAGAACAGAATGATGCCGGTTTGAGGACTTTTATCCACGCGGCCGTCAGTGACCTGGCGGATGCCGGTCAGCCCCTGGGCGTCATGCGCGGGGCCGATGATTTTGAGCGGGCGGCCCGGTCACATTCGGATGTTATTGCGGATGGTCAGGTCTTGCGATCATGCTTTCAAGGCCCCCATGTTCGTTTCACCCAGGCGTCGATATAAAACGGTCGTTCCCGTTGGGTAACCCGCACCGCATCGCGCAGCACATCGATATACCGGACCAGCGTGTCCAGCCGCCGCTCCAGCAAATTTACCGTAAACAAATACGTCCTGCCCGGCACCCGATACCGCCGATAATCCGGCATGCCCCCTCCTTCGTAAGGCGGAAGCCGACAGGCGTTCCGCCAAATCAAAGCGAAAGCCGGACAATTCAACCGTCATTCGCAATCGAAGCCACCATTCGGGCCGATGCCGTTAGTCCAATATGGCGGAACCGCGATGCGTTCCGCCTTACGGCCTTGCGCGGGCTCATCACAAGATTGATCCGCCGTACGGCCGTGGTTATTTAACCCGCGCGTAATATTTCATCCTACCTTCACACATGATGGAAACGTTCAGGACGGGTACATACGCAGTCCCGCTCAAACCGATCCCAAAATGGCGGAACGCCTGTCGGCTTCCGGCCAACGCGGGTTCGTAGTGATGATGAGCCCGGCGTTCCAACGCGGTGCGTGGGATCGACGGAAAATATTAGTCGATTCCATACGGCCCAACGGTTGCGATCGATGCACGGCGGTATCCGACCTGTCATCGGGTTTAGTGCACAGGATCGCGTTCTCCAAATTCGGCGAAACGATCGAACTCGGCTCCCGCCCAATCATCCGGCAGTAAACCCCGTCTGACGTAGCGATGAAATGACGAGTAAGGCCAATCGGCGACGCGCCGCACCAAACCATGTTTCATCGGATTCCAGTGGCAATAATCGATGTGATTGACGTAGTCGCGATCATCGCGAATGGCGTGCTCCCAAAAACGTCGCTGCCACACACCTCGCTCGCCTTTGGCGGCACGCACCTTGGAACGCCGCTCGGTAGCGGGCAGTTTCCGAACGAAACGGATTTTGATGGTCTTCCAGCGATTGGAAAAATCAACGTCGTCCGGCGGCAAGGTCCACACGGCGTGCATATGGTCCGGCAACACCACCCAAGCGTCGATATGAAACGGTCGTTCCCGTTGGGTAACCCGCACCGCATCGCGCAACACATAGATATACCGAACCAGCGTGTCCAGCCGCCGCTCCAGCAAATTCACCGTAAAAAAATACGTCCCGCCCGGAACCCGATACCGCCGATAATCCGGCATGCTGCCTCCTTCGTAGGGCGGAAGCCGACAGGCGTTCCGCCAAATCAGTCGTCAATCAAACAGAGACCCCCAATCGAG
>NZ_JBYMAP010000149.1:0-10204 GCF_057766305.1 Methylomonas sp. BG-2
AAAGGCCGGTAACGAGTATCGCAAACTTGTAGGTTTAGCAATTTG
Organism: Methylomonas sp. BG-2; assembly: GCF_057766305.1. Lineage (NCBI taxonomy): Bacteria > Pseudomonadati > Pseudomonadota > Gammaproteobacteria > Methylococcales > Methylococcaceae > Methylomonas > Methylomonas sp. BG-2. Next base: position 46 of record NZ_JBYMAP010000149.1, read on the forward strand.
TGCGCTAATCAAACTTCAGGCAGCCGAATCGATTGAGATTATCCGTGACGCCTTCAAACGAGACTGTGTTGATATATCAATACCGGGTGATTTAGAAGATGTTGAAATTGCCCTGGGATTCAGAAGCAAACGTGTTACGCCTAAACCAAACTACAACAATCTTTCCCCTGAGTCCTCGGCAAAGATCGAAGCTATCAGAGACGCTTTCGGACTTAACGAAGATGATCTGGAATTACCTTCATCAAAGCAACCAGCCAAAATTGGTCGTAATGATCCATGCCCCTGTGGCAGTGGCAAAAAATTCAAAAAATGCTGTTTACACTAACTCGTCATCCTCCTTGAGGATGTTGCACAGGTTCCAGAGTTTACTGGTGATATCGTTGGTAGTCATGAAGTTAGGGTTTGTAAAAATTGTTCTGCGGTCAAAATGGGGCAAGTAAAGCAGGAGGCCAGGCAGAGCAAATCCTGATCGCCAGTAACCAATGCTTGCGCTTCGCCGGTTATTGCCAGTTGTAGAAAAGGTACATCGAACAAATCGCGGCAATCGGGAGTGACGGGTGGCGGTTCCGGAATGGTGATGGTTTGGCAATAGGGCAGGTAATCCCCTAATAGTTCTTGTTGATCGGCAGGGCTGAATTTGAATTTGGGGTATTGCAACACCCGGATCAATTCCGTTGCCGTGGTTTTGGAAACTAAAGGCTGGATCTGCTGGTTTTGCCATGCGAGTCGTAATGGCGTTACCCGACCTTTGGCAAATATGAGTGCCGACAATACCAGGTTGGTGTCGATGACGACACGCGGCGCGTCTGCATGCTGGCTCATTGGTCGTTTTGTCTCGCCCAGGCGATCGCGTCGTCAATATCCTGGTCCTGTAGATTCAGTTCCGCGAGTTTCGCGCGCACGGCGTCACCGCGTTGAATCCGCACCGGGGTGAGGATAATTTGGCCGTTGCGGGTTTCCACATCAAAATATTCGCTGGCGCCGACAGCTGCCGTTACGCTTTTGGGTAGGGTGAGTTGGTTTTTTGAGGTCATTTTGGCAAGCATGGTAATCACCTTGTCTTACAGTAAGGAAACCTTACTTTATGCTTTTGCCAATAGGTTTTCAAGCGGCACCTGATTGCCAGAGTGAATCATTGAATGCTTCCAGCACTTGCTGCAATTCGCCATTGAAGACTTTGTCCAAACGATTAAATCCACCGCCTTCGCGTTTGAACACCACTACCGAGAGTCGATGTTTCGACCCCTGGTTGGGTCGAAACGAGGTGACGCGGACGAATCGGGGCCGCCGAAGGCCATCACCGTGACGGTGGAGTCCTGATTTTCGTCCCATGGATGGGCGAAAATCTTTACGGACGGAAGCCGTCACTCGCCGATGATATGTTGGACTTTACGATTGCGTTACAGACATCCATCCACTAAAACGAGTTTGCTGGTAGTCGTTTGATGGCGTAATGAAAAAAGCGGTTGCGCTTCGGGGTCTTGAAGAAAGCCGTTAGCTTGTTCTCTTGATGGAAATTCGATGACAACAACCCTTTCAGGCGTCCAATCACCCTCGATAACGGTAGGCTGTTCGCCCCGGACCACGTACCTTCCGGAATGTTTTTCTATGACTGCCGGTATTTTCAAGATGTATTCTCGGAATCGATCAAAATCATGGATCGTTAGATCCAAAATGAGATAGGCATTCATAGGTTTGCCACCGCCTTTAAAAAAGCCGAAACCAAAGAATGCGGTCGTTCCGGCGTGGATCGGGCTTGCGGTACGAATAGCGTACCGACGAAAAATGGATGTCCAGGCCATTCGATCACCCGAATCTCGCCTTCGGTATCGGCACCGGTGATGTGCATGGGACCTTGTTTCAACACATCGACATAGCACGGGTTAATGCCGAAATTGCAGTAATACTGCTCGGTAGCCGTCATTGCTCCGTAAATGGCTGCCACACGCGAATCGGGTTCGAAGCTTAGTTGCATCTCGCGTCCGGCCAGCGAACACACCAACTGCGAGATACATAAATTCGAGGCATACGGATCGTACTCGGCATGCTGTGCGTCTTTAACTCCCAATACATTACGGGCATATTCGATGATCATGTGTTGAAAACCACCGCAGGTGCCGAAGCATGGGATATTGTTTTCTCGGGCATGGCGAATCGCCGCCAACGTTTTATCCATGTCTTTGTACGGACTGCCGGGGGCGATCCAGATGCCGGCGTAGCGTTTGAACAAGGTTTGGTCGATGTCTGCGGTTGAAACCCAGTCGGCGTTAATATCCAACCCGGAAGCCACCTTGGCATGTTCGATGGCGGCGTTGGTCGACAGATGCGGCGGAAAAGTCTGGGTGTATTCTCCGAGCAATGCGATTGATTTGGTCATGGGCGAGTAAATTCCTTGTTTAACTTCCGGCGAGTGACGGCTTCCGTCCGTAAAGATTTTCGCCCATCCATGGGACGAAAATCAGGACTCCACCGTCACGGTGATGGCCTTCGGCGGCCCCGATGCGTCCGCGTCACTTCGTTTCGACCCAACCAGGGGTCGAAACATCGGCTCTCGCATGACTTGACGGCGTGTCGCCAAGCCTTGCAGGTTTTCTGCGAAAACCCGCCCGGCGCTACGCCTATCGGGGACTAAAATTCATCACTCCGCTTTCGCTACGTTTCCATGAATTTCAGCGAACGTTTTGATTGACATACATATCATCGGCGCGGCTCGATACAGGCATGAATAATGGGAAAGTCCGTCCAGTACCGTGATGTTCAAACAGCCAGACAGAGCCGATGCCTGATAATTCGCCATGGCTACCGGCGACCAGTTATCTTCCGCGCCGTGCCAGATATGAGTATCGGTGCTGACATCGGCCAACGTCGCTTTCCAGGGCTGCACGTAGGCGATGATGTCGCGAGCATAGCCTAGCGAATCGCGCTTGAAACAGGTTTTGAACATTTTGGTCATGGTGGTCCGAAACGTCTTGTCCTCTGCTAAAACCTTGTCTTCACCGGCCGCGCTGGAAAACAACATCCGCAACAACAGGCCGGGAAACCTACTCGCTAGCCATCCTTGTACGCGAGCCAGCCGCAGAATTACCGTCGGGTGATTTTGAGCCAACCGGAAAATGGCTTTTCCCGCCGCCGCGTCGATGAAGTCGCCAGCATCCAGCGGCGCAGCCGCGGAAACCAAATGCAGGCTACGGACTTTGCCATGCATCGCCCGGCAGACTTGCAAGGCAATGAAGGCACCGATCGAAAAGCCGACAAATTCGACGGGTTTATCGCCAACCTTTTTGGCAATCTCATCGGCTAGGCATTGGTAATAAGCAGCACCTTGCAACCCAGGGTTTATGGTCGAGCGGTCGCAACAAATGATGGTTAGCTGATGTTGTTTGCCATAGACATCGAATATTTCGCATTCGTCAGGCGAACCCGGCGTGCCGTGAAAATAGATCACCAGCTGGCCGTCGGTGGTGCTGTATTGGCTAAATTCAATTGATTGCATAACGGCGGTATCCTGTGTTTCCAAGGCTTGGCCTGTTCGAGCTGGGCGGCCAGTAGGAACAATAGCCGGTCGTTACCGTTTGCGGCCATGAACTTCGCACCACGTCGCTCCAATACAGCGGCACCAAGCCCAAGGCATCGGATTGCGGATATTTGCTGAATGGATTCATCGCTCAGATACCAGTTTGTTAGCGCGGGGCACACCGGTCTGCAACATCAACGCGCCGGCGGCTACGAACACGTCGGCGACATTGAATACACCGGTACGGATCGGCCCTATACCGATATTGATAAAGTCCACTACATAGCCGCCGTAGATCAATCGATCGATCAGATTGCCCACGCCGCCCGCTAGCAACAGCGAGTATGCCAATATCGAGGATGGCGAAGCCGATTTGGAAAACAGGATATAACTCAGCACTGCGATCAATAGTCCGGCGACGCCAAGCGAGAATAAGCCGTCGCGCAAATTTTCCGGCAACGACGACCCCAGACTCAAAAATGCGCCGTGGTTATGGGCCAATCGCAAGCGTAGCGTATCGCCCTAAAACGACCAGACTTCGGTCTCGGACAATAACGACTGGGCAACCGATTTACTGGCTTGATCGCAGCCGAGACAGGAGATCAGCACAATCACGGTCAAGACAATGCGTTTGGATAGTTTCATACGCCACTTCCTCAGGTATATTGTTTCAGTTCAAGGTCGGGATTGACATAATCCCACGGCTGATGGCTGGCACCCCAAAACACCGTTTGCGGCTTGAATACAGTCGGGTTATCCAAGGTTGCGGCATGAAAAAACAGCATGCCCAGATAACCCGATGATTTCTTTAAAACCGGATTGCCGCAAGTCGGACAAAAGCCGCTAGTCACGGAATTGCCGCTATCGGCAGTCAGTTCGTAAAATTTCACTCTCCCGAAATAAGCGTGTCTTTTTCCGATACCACAAACTCGGCCGAATGGCCTGTTCCGGTGATTCTTTGACACTGCCTGCATTGGCATAAAAAAGACAAGCGCGGCTCGGATTTCACGGCGTATTGAACCATGCCGCACAGGCAGCCGCCTTTAAATTCGCTCATGCAATTTCTCCTCGCAATGGTTTAATCGCTATGATGGCAGTCATTCGGTTGACGACTTCGTTAAACGCCACCCTCACGCCGCAGTCGGCAAGGATTTTCACAATGTCGTTCGGTGAAACGCGGACTTTATAATAGGAACTGACTTTTTGCTGCCAGCCGGTTTCAGTTTTAAGCTGCAACAAATCCGTGACCCGCACCCTGTCCGCTTCATAATTCAAACAGCACGTCAGTATCTTTGTATTGTCGCTCTTTACAGGAATGAAGCGCTGATCGTCCGAGAGTGGCGTTGAATAATCTCGAAAAGATAAGACCAATTTTCCGCCTTCGCTTAACGATACGCAGCAATCGGTAAGCAATTGCCTGATGTCATCCAAACTTTCGAGATGCGTCAACGTGTCGCCCCAGCAAATAATGAGCTCGGGTTGGGGATCGGCATATTTTTTTACCTGACGAATATCGTCATTAATTCCGGTAACGGAAAACCCCTGCGTATTGTCGATTAACTCGGATAAAAGCCGTCGGTTAAAATCAATCGCTTTTACCGTATATCCCAATCTGGCCAAGGAAACGCTTTGGATGCCGTGCCCGGCTCCCAGGTCCAACGCGATTGCCGTGCTATTTGGCGATAGACCGTTAGCTTCCAAAAATTGTTGATGTTCATTTTGCCTGGCATCGAAGTCGCCAACCATCCATGCATAAATATCGCCAAGATGCCGGTCGTAGTGTTCTTTTGCGGTCATGCTATTTCCTGTAGGTCTATCATTCGAAAATTAGTTTCAGTACGCCGAGTACGTGGCTAAGTTTGGTCGAAGGTAAGTGGAACGCTTATTCATGGCTGTTTCCACGACTTGAATGCGTCTAACGGTTTGACTCGGTTACGTTAGCAAATTGCGTGAGCAGTTGCGGTAGTTGTGCCATGTCGTCGAACACAATACTGCTTGTGGTCCGAGCCGACGAAGCTCCGTCTGTTACCACAAAATAATACGGCCTCATGCCTGCTGTTATGGCCGCCGCTATGCCCTGTTCGCTATCTTCGATCACCGCGCACTGACTAGGCGCAAAGCCCATAGTACGCGCGGCATGCAGGAATAAGTCCGGATCGGGTTTCCATGAACCGATCTGATACGAGCTGAATAGATTGTCGGCAAAATAATCTGCAAGTCCGCTGACTGCCAAGGCCTGACGGATTTTCGGAAGCGGTCCGCTGGAGGCAATACATTTCGGCGAACTCAAGGTAGAAAGCATGTCCAAAACACCCGGCATGGGTTTCAAATTCCGCGTGAAGAGTTCCGCAACACGCTGGCGATAGGACTGCTCAAATGAATGGGGCAGATTCACGCCAAGACGGTTTTCAAGGTCTATCAGAATCGAGCTCAGTTTTTGGCCGCGATAGCGCTCGATCAAGGTCTCCAGTGAATCGTTCAATTGCGGTAGCAGGTCGAGAAAGGCTTGATTGCACAGTCCCTCGCTATCAACCAGCGTGCCGTCCAAATCGAAGATGATGCAAATATTATTCATCTACCGCGTTGCCTAAGAATTGAAATGCCATTTGCTCGCCGGCTCCGGTCTTTTGGTCTGAATTTGCATTGAACCGTACCCAATTATCTGGTTATGCATTGACTAACAACTCACGCGGAAATTGCTCAAAACTCTCGATCACGGTCGAGACACCCTGGTAAGCAAGAAGTTTGTTGTGCGTTTCAAGCGGACCAAGACCGACGATATGGCCGATGTTTGCGGCATGGGCGGATTGAAAACCGGAAATGGCATCTTCGACAACTAGACATCCGTGCGGCGGTAAACCTATATTGGCCGCCGCCTTAGCATACATGTCCGGCGCGGGCTTACCGGGAAGAACGCCGTCATCGTAGACAATCCGTTGCAGATCGAACCACTTATCCAGACCGAGGTGCTGGATGAAAAAATCCAGATTGGTTTTTTCGGAAGCTGTCGCAATGGTGCGCGGTATATCTTTGCTAGAAACGAAGTCGAGCAGTGCTTCGGCTCCGGGAGACAAGACAAACATATCTGGATTTTTGAGGCATAAATCCCGGTACATAGACTCTTTGATTTGGATCAGATCAAGCAGCTCTTGCCCTTGCGGAGTTCGACCGCGGAGATAACCCAATATATGACTATTGGTACGACCATGCACATGGATTGAAAATTCGTCGTCGCTTAAGGGCGAGCCTCTGAGTCGTAGCGCCGTCGCTTGCCAGGCCTGAACGTGAAGCGGTGCCTCCCAAAGCAAAACACCATTGAAGTCGAAAATAATTCCTTTATATTTCATTATGGTAGTGGGTAGTGATATGGATTGAGGTGCTGAGCAGCCGGGCTAAATGACCGCCTAAGACTTATCGTACCAAGCGAATTTTTTGGATGGGATATGAGTCTAATAGACGCCATTTTTAAAGTGCCCCACCCAGCGACTCCTTGAGCGGGATATTGGCATTAAGTCTGTACCAGTCATTGAATCTCTGCCGATAAGATTCAAATGGTTCATGCAGTCCTACACGCGGATCGTTACTCAGGGCGTAGGCCATGTCTTCGATCAGCCACTGCTCACCGGTTAGCAGCACCAAGCTACCGAATTGATCGGCCTGCCAATGGTGGATGAGTTCATGCGCCACGTAGTGTGGCTGCCAAGCTCGCGGCGCGATGGCGATAGCGAAACTGCCCAAGGTGAATCCCGCCTTATTCGCCAGGCCAAATGCGGACCGGCATGGGTCCGTGCTGCAAAAGATGATCTTCGGCTCGCCGATAGATAAGCCCCATTGCGTGGCAAGATAACTTTTCGAGTCGTTGAGTAGAGATTCCGCAGCCGCAAACTGAGAAAAATCGTCTATGCATAGGTTTTGTTCTTGCAACGGACGCCAAATGCTTCCGGAATTAGTACCCGAACCGGTCTGAAAAAAGCCAACGAAGAAATCGGCAACAGCAGCAGAATCACGACAGACCATTTAATGTATTTCATCAACCTTCCTCCATGGCAGCTAACGCAAAGCACACGATTGCTTAGCCATTTGTAGCCAAATTCTGTCTCATTTTCCGACCTCCAACCGGAATAAGACTATTATGCTGATAAAAACTTAATGTCCGCTCGAATTCCGGAAGCGGCGGCGTACATAACTCGATGCACGACCAACCGCGCTGTTGCCCATAAGTTCTAACCTGCTCAATCAACAGCGCGCCGACTCCCGAACAGCGAAACTCAGGAATCACGTAAAACTCTTGAATGACGCCTATTTTGCCGCCGGCATATAACGCATAGGTTTCGGTGATAGTCGAAACAGCCACTGGGATAGTATCCGACCAGCCAATAATAGCCGCGTAGTGACCTGCGGATAACAACGCTTCACAGCGCTGAACCGTACCTGCCAAATCAATATCGAAATGCTGCGCATGAGTACGCTCGCAGATTTCCTGCGTAAGCTGGACGACCAGCGAACCTATAGTTTCTGCATGGTCTGGCGTGGCTTGTATAAACTCCAATTTCATTCGCGTACTCACATGCGACAATTGCTTTAATCCAAGTTCGTTATTTAGGCTTGATGACCAGCATTTGATTACCGCCGCGTTGAAATTCGTAATCAACCTTAACGATCTGTACGTCAAACCCTAGACCGGCAAATTCTTCGCTGACGAGGAAAAGATAAGGTGAAGTTGATCCATCCAGCGTAAGCACCGGAAATATCCGCACTTCCGTAGCGACGCGCAACATTTCCTGTAACGCCTGAAGATGAAACTCTGCCGACAAATGTGCGCTGTACAAAAACAGAAAATGCGATGACAAGGCAATATCGAATTGTCCGTTTTCAAATGGCAGCGAAGGTAACTCTCCGGCTATGTATCGGCCTTCTTGCTTGCCCGATTCGAAATCGGCGAGGAAAGAAGTCATAGCCGACATGCGGATTGCTCCGAGCGCCTCTATCGATGGAATGACTTCCCAAATGTAGTCGTTTTGATTGTTACGCATCTGAGCCATAATGGTTTCATAGGTTTCGGCAATACGGCTTTTGATCTGCCCTACATCAAACATGTAGACAGGGTCAACGGCAACGGTATGTCCGCCACGTTGGGTCAGTTCAGCGTTGAATCCGGCAGGCCCGTCACCACAGCCCAGAATATGTCTGCCAAGATCGGCCTCGGTCAGACCAAACATGTCGACATATTCGGTGTATGAACGTCCCCAAGGTACGACCTTGTCGAGTGTAAAAGCCATCCAATGTTCCCTAAATGTTTCGGGTTTCTAACCCGGTTATTGCGCTTCTGAATGTTTGACAGCAAATCGCCCGATGCGGCCAAGATGGGTAAAGCCGAATCCCTCCAGGTATTTGAGTCCATAACCCAGCGCCCTATCAAAGCCGATGTGGGCACACCAGATTAAACCGGCACATTGCAGTGCCGGAAACGGAACCGTAAAACCGATCACCAGGCTGACAATGGCACCGAGGTATGAGTGCGCAGTGTTATAGCTAATGGCGCCAACCTTGGCGCCGGCGAAATAACCAAGCAAAGAAATATCGGGTACCAGGAAGTAGATAGCGAAGGTGCTCCAGTCAAAATCGAGTTTTGCGTAAGCAATGCAGGCTGCAACCAGCATGCAAAATCCCTCCAGCCGCAACAAAACACGAATGGCACCTGTTGTTTCACCTAGCATTTTGACTCCCGCAATTTCTGCATAGAAACTGATTATTTTGGGTTAATTACAACTCAGGTTGATGTGTTGCAACAACTGTCAGTATTGACAGGATATGGATTGAAACTTGTAATTTCCGGCGCGAAACTCGTTTAATATCGGACTATCACTGCAACTGAGATTTAGTGGCCGTCATGTGTCGACTGCTATCTTGGTATATTTCATCTTACTCGGCGCCCATAAATGCCAACATAAGATTCATTTGTGCGGCCAACATGGGAACGCCGGTGTGGACGACCTTCCCTTGACTGGACGCCTCCAGGAGTAGCGGCGTCATTTCCGGCGCGATCACGCATTCGGCTACCAGGTTGCACTGCCGTATCAATCGCTTGGCGATAGGTAGTTCGTCACTTGACTTCATGCCGAGAGATGTGGCGTTGATAGCAACATCGTAGTGGTCGTTCGAATAAACCTCTATCGATATTTTTACTTGAGGATAGGCATGGTTGACTCTTGCTAACAGCGCGCTAGCTCTTTCCGGCGTTCGATTCTGTATGCAAAGTGAAGTGCAGCCGTGTTTTGCAAGGGCAAAAGCAATAGCCGATGCCGCACCTCCGGCCCCGACGAGAAGGACGTGCGCACCTTTGATGCTGTAACCGGCTCCGGCTAGTCCGGCAATAAACCCCTCGCCGTCCAGCGTGGTACCGATGAGGCGGCCGTCTCGGTTGCGGCGAATGACGTTCACGGTACCGACCAGGCGCGCCTCCGGCGTCAGGTCATCAACCAAGTTGGCAGCAACGACTTTGTGTGGCATGGAGATGACAGCACCCCCAAAGTTTTTCAAAGCGCGCAGGCCTGCAATGAATGCGGGAAAGCCTTCGGCAGAGACTTGCATGGGAAGCATCGCAAAGGTCCCCAAGAGTCAATCCTCTCAACTTAAGCGTCACCC
>NZ_JBYMAP010000150.1:0-9997 GCF_057766305.1 Methylomonas sp. BG-2
AGGAATAACCATTGGTGCCTTGCCCAACAATGTTCTCGGCAAAAACCAGCCAATCGCCCTGAATCTTACACCACGACATGTCTCCTCCGCTTATATGGCGGCTGATTTGTTACTCATGGTTTGCGCAATAGCCATTGGTATTTTTCGACATCCAGTGTCTTAAATCATCAGCCAATCAACAATGATTGCTTCTTTAGTAACAGTGGTTTTACGGAAAAATCCAGCCTTTCTTCTCAAAACAACGTCTTACCGAATGGCATGGAAATTGACGGATAAAGGTACTTCCGGCTTTTGCATCTACTTAGGACTATGACTGCTGACTTGACCCAACTTAGCGCAAACGAGTTGCTCAAACTGTATAAGCAAAAATCGACATCGCCTGTTGAAGTCAGCAGAGCGATCCTCAATCACATCGAGAGCTCACAGCCCTACTACAACGCTTATCGCGCAATAGACCCGGAAAACGCCTTGGTTCAGGCAAAAGCATCCGAAGCGCGCTGGCACAAAGGTAAGCCCCAAGGCTTGCTGGACGGTGTGCCGGTGGGATTTAAGGATTTGTTGCACGTACAGGGTTTCCCCACCCGCAAAGGCAGCTTGGCCACTTCGGACAAACCGCAAACCGAGGATAGTCCGGCCGCCGCCCGGCTGCGCGAATCGGGCGCGATTTTGTTGGGGAAAACCCAAACCGCCGAGTTCGGCTGGAAAGGCCTGACCGAAACCAAGCTGGCCGGAGTCACGCCCAACGCCTGGGATAGGCAACACGCCAGCGGCGGCAGTAGCGGCGGCGCGGCGGTGGCGGCAGCGCTGGGTCTGGGCCCCTTGCAAGTGGGTACCGATGGCGGCGGCTCGATTCGCCAACCGGCCGCCGTGAATGGTGTATACGGTTTCAAACCCAGTTACGGCCGAGTGGCGGGATTTCCGGCAGCGCATAACGGCACCTTATTCCATATCGGCCCGCTGACCCGCACCGTCACCGATGCGGCCCTGTTGCTTAATGTGATTGCCGCGCCGGATGTTCGCGACTGGACCAGTCTCCCCAGCGACGGCCGCGACTGGACCGATAAGCTGAATAACGGCATCAAAGGCTTACGCATTGCCTACAGCCGGACTCTGGGTTATCTGACTGTCGATCCGGAAATTCAAACCCTGGTCGACAAAGCGGTGTCCGAGCTGGCCAAGCTGGGTGCGATTGTCGAAAACGTCGATCCCGGTTTCGAAAACCCCGCGCCCATCCTGGACGCGCTGGCGGCGGAACGCGCCATCCGCCTGCGGCGCGACATCGGCGACGCCGGCTTGGCGTTGCTCGATCCGGCCATTCAGGCGTCCATTGAAAAAGCCGAGAAGCATACCCTGGCCGAGGTCGTCGAAGCGCACGAGCGTCGCGCCGCACTAGGTGCAACTCTGCGCCGCTTCCACCAGCGCTACGATTTGCTGGTCACGCCGGTTACCTCAAAACCGGTACCGGCCCTGGGTATCGCGCCGGAAGCACCGTTTTTGTCGCCGTTTAACCTGACCCAGCAACCGGCGGCAGCGGTGCCGATTGGTTTCGATAGTCATGGCCTGCCGGTGGCCTTGCATATCGTCGGCGCTCAATTCAATGACGCGCTGGTGCTGCGTGCGTCGCGGGCATACGAAGCCGCGAATCCGTTCGTCACGAGGCCTTTCGACAGCGTAATTAACAAAACCCGCGCGTAACGCGACTCATGAAAGCCATCAGCACTCAAAAAGTATCAAGTAATAACCTATTCGCTTTGAACCTGACACTGCGCAATCTGGTTCTTCTCGTCAGCCTGCTATCCAGCGATTGGGCTTTCGCCGAGAAAATCCGCATCGCCATCGGTACCCAGGACACCACCATCAACTGCGCCGCCGGCGGCCTGTTGATCCGCGAACTGCAACTGTTGGAAAAATATCTGCCGCACGACGGCAAATACCAAAACGCCGAATACGACATCCAATGGCATAACTTCACCTCCGGAGCGCCGTTGACTAACGAAATGGTGGCCGGCAAGTTGGACATCGGTTCGATGGCCGATTTTCCGGGTGCCTTCAATATCGAGGCATTTCGCAAGGCCGGCAAGAAAAGCCTGTTCATCAACGTACTGTCCGGTAGCCCCGCCGGCAGCGGCAACGGTGTGGTGGTGCCCAAGGATTCGGCCGTGCAGTCCCTGGCCGAATTAAAAGGTAAAACCATTTCAGTGCCGTTCGCCTCCACCGCCCACGGCATGCTGCTCAGGGCCGTTGCCCAGCAAGGTTGGAATCCTGACGAGGACGTCACCATCATCACCCAGGCGCCGGAAGTCGCCGGTTCCGCGCTATTGACCCATAAAGTCGATGCCCACGCGGATTTCGTGCCGTTTGCAGAGTTATTCCCCTATCGCGGTTTTGCCAGAAAAATCTACGACGGCGCGCAATCCAACACGCCGACCTTCCACGGCACGCTGGCCGATGCCGGTTTTGCGGAACAGTACCCCGAACTGATCGTCGCCTTTTTGCGCGCCGCGCAGGAAGCCAATCAATTACTGACGGCCGAACCGGAAAAATACAGCGAGCTGATTGCCAAACACACCGGCATCGAAGCGGAAGTGGCGTACCTGTTCCACGGCCCGCTGGGCGTGCAAACCCGGGACTTGACTTGGAAACCGGAATATCGGCAAGCCGTGAAAACCGCTTTTGAGACTTTGAAACTATTGAAGCGCGCCACCACCGACTTGGATGTCGAACAATACATCGACGACCGCTATCTCAAGACCGCGTTCAAGCAAGCCGGGCTGGATTACGACGCCAAGCTGAGCGACTACTCGCCGGCGCCCATCACGGCGAAAGATGCCACCAGCGGCCAGCCGATAACCGACTTCAAGCAAGCCGTGCAGATCTGGGTTAGTGGAGAAGCCAAGGTTCGCAGCTACGCCTCCGCCGCCTCGGCCTTTACCGCACTGAATGCGTTGAACAAAGCCGGCCAAACGGCCCGCGCGGTGTATCTGCAGGATAGCCTCAGCGGCATCAAGTTTTTGGCAAGCGACGCCTGGTTCGTGCTGGCGCAAAACCGCCTCAGCGCGTTTCTATCAAAAGAACAGGCGGATGCCCAAGCCAGCCAGCGGGGCGGCCGGGTATTGGATTTTGCCGCCGCGAAGACCGCCTTTGCCGACGCGCCGTCATGAACCGACGCGCGTCGTGCGATAAACAAAAACTTCCGTTTTGAACTTAACCCGATTTAAACGGCCCTTGCTGCGCGCCGCGTCGGTCGGCATTTGCCTGATCGCCTGGCACTTGCTATCCACCCGGCATGTGGATTTGGGCATCGTCACCTTTCAAAACGTGCCTACGCCGGGCGAGGTTCTGGAAGAAGCCTGGCACTTACTGCATGCCAAGAAAACGCTGGCGCATTTGACTGCCAGCCTATCGCGCGTGTTTAGTGGATTTCTGTTGGCCGGCATCGCCGGTATCGTGTTGGGCCTGTGCATAGGGAGTTATCACTTAGCCGCCGACTTGTTGCTGCCGCCGCTGGAACTATTGCGGCCAATTCCGGCCGTGGCCTGGATTCCGTTGGCGATTCTGATGTTCCCATCCACCGAATTGTCGATGACCTACATCACCTTTACCGGCGCCGTATTCCCGATTTTGCTGAACACCATCCACGGCGTGGCCGGCGTCGATGCCCGTCTGCTGGCCTCGGCGCGCAGCCTGGGCGCCAATCGAATCGCAATATTTTACGAAGTGATATTGCCGGGCGCCGCACCGAATATCTTCACCGGCTTATCGATAGGCATGGGCACCGCCTGGTTTTGCCTGGTCACAGCGGAGATGATCGCCGGGCAATTCGGCATCGGCTACTACACGTGGTCGGCCTACACCATTCAGAATTATGCCGGCATTGTGGTCGGCATGTTGCTGATCGGCGATCTAGGCATGCTCAGCAGCCAACTGGTCAAAAAGCTCGGCCACGCCTTGACGCCCTGGCATCGGCCGCAGACAAAAGCCTTATGAGCCATACCGAACCAGGTCGCGTCGACATCGAAAACCTGTCGATCACCTTAGGCAGCGGCAAGCAAGCCTTCGAAGCGGTGCAGAACGTCAGCGTTTCGATAGCCCCCGGCGAGTTTGTTTGCCTGTTGGGTCCGTCGGGCTGCGGCAAATCCACCTTGCTGGGCGCATTGGCCGGCCACTTACCCGCCAGTAGCGGCAGTATCCAGGTAGACACCAAACCGATCAACGGACCGGATTCGGAGCGCGGCATCGTCTTTCAACAACACACGCTATTTCCGTGGAAATCGGTGATCGACAACGTGGCGTTTGGCTTGAAGATGAAGGGCATCACTCGCGACACCCGCCATGAGCAAGCGCGCGAGTTGTTAAAGCTGATGGGGCTGACCGGTTTCGAAGAGCACTATCCTGCCCAATTATCCGGTGGCATGCAGCAGCGGGTCGAGATCGCCAGAGTGCTGATCAATTCGCCCAAGGTGATACTGATGGACGAACCCTTTGGCGCGCTGGACGCGCAGACCCGCATCATGATGCAGCAGTTGCTGCTGACGGTTTGGGAGCGCTTCAATACCACCATCGTATTCGTCACCCACGACATCGACGAGGCCCTGTTTCTGGCAGATCGTATTTTGGTGATGAGTGCCCGGCCGGGACGAATCATCGAAAACCTTGCTGTGGACTTTCAACGGCCCCGCGCTGCCGAATTGCTTACCTTGGAAGCTTTCATGCACCTCAAGCGCCATTGCCTGCAGCTATTGCATTTACGAGATGCTGAGCTGCCTTTACGGTGATTTTGTTAATTGCCTACCATTTGAGACAAGCAGATTAGATTTTGAATGTTTCGATGAAGGCAGTACATCTATCAACTTTATGCACATAAATCCTAATCAACCGGTTATTCTTCTCACCTCATCCCGGTCAAACGGAAACACTTTCGATCTTTCGCGCATCGTTCTTCCTGAAGATCGCGCGCCCCTAATCGATTTTTCTATACAGAATATCGGGTACTTTTCCTATTCATATGCCAATGCGGGCGATGATTTTTTACCGCTTGTCGAACAACTTATGCCATCACCAGTTTGGGTTATCGCTACACCTTTGCACTGGTACACCATGAGTGCGCAAGCAAAAACTTTCTTCGATCGATTGAGCGATTTGCTTTCATTCCGTCAATCACTTGGTCATCAACTTCGTGGTAAAGCTCTGGCAGTGATTTCAACCGGCACAAATCCAAGTCTACCGTCAGCATTCAATCAACCATTTGAGCTAAGCTGCGAATATCTCGGCATGGTCTTCCTCGGCTCATACTATGCCCAATATGATAACAACGATAAATTAGTCAATCCGGACTCTAAAGCATCGGCTGTTGCCTTCGGCTCCACTCTTTGCGCTGCGGCAACCCATATGCGATTGCTGTAGGACCATATTGTGGATAAGCGAAGCGCTATCCACCCTACAACTTTTGTTATTTAAATAACTGATTTAAATAACAAACCACCATTCAAGATTAAATTCCACATTTCCGTTTGGGTTCGACCAAAGACCTTGGTTTTTTTGAATTCACCAAAATTGAATATCAACAAATGCCACTTTACATGCCACACGCCGAGTTGCCAAACTGAGGACCGACCCAATTTTCCCGGACGGCCAAGCTTTTTTCCCGATCATTTTCCAAAATAGCTCCAACATTCTAGCGGCGAGCTCGGGCATTAGTGCTTTGAACCAGATCGTTCGAGAAAAAAGCTCGAGTGATTGAGTTCTGAATTGCAATGCTCGAGAAATTTTCTCGATTAATGCTGCTAAAAACCCGATTTGGAATTGATGACTGGTAGTTAGAGGAATATGCGGCAAAACGACAGGGCGAAAATCCTGTTTGTAACATTAGTTTATCAACGTAACTGAACCTAATATCGCGCTTGCCCAATTGACTTATCAATGCGCGTCAGCGCTATGCGTGCCAGTTTGGGCACCTCGGGGTCGGGATCGGCTTCGGCGGCGGTTAGTGCCGGTACGGCGGCCTCGGCGCCGATTTCGCCAAGCGCAATCGCCGCTTCCTTGCGCAGATTGCTGACCGGATGCGTCAGCGTTTCCACCAATGCCGACACTGCATCGGCATGGCCGATTCTGCCGAGTGCGCGTGCCGCGCGCAAGCGTACCTGCCAGTAATCGTCGTTTAGTGCGGCAATCAGGGCCGTAGGGCGGATAAGCGAAGCGTCATCCGCCGATAATGCGTCAATTATCCAATTTACCCACTTCCAACAATGGCAAGTCCAAGCCCGCCCAATTTAGCGGATAAAGGTCCATCTTGACCAACCGATGAAAACTTGAATATGGCCAATCCTTAACCGTGACTGCCCAACCATGCTTGACAGGGTTATAATGGATGTAATCCATATGTGCCGCATAGTCGGCATCATTGGTAATGGTGTGTTCCCAAAAACGACGTTGCCATATGCCTCGCTCGTGGCGTTTCATTCTGATTGCCGAGCGATATTCGGTTTTAGGTATCGCTTTCGAGAAGGCTTTTTTTATCGCTCGCCATCGGTTGGAATATTGATCGTCGCCAGCCGGTAACGTCCAAATCGCATGCATATGATCAGGCAAAACCACCCAAGCATCGATATGAAATGGCTGCTTTTCCCGGACCACTCGCACCGCTTCTCTTAACTCTCCAATATGCTCGATCAGTAGCGACGATTTCCGTTCAAGCAAGTTAACGGTGAAAAAATAAGTGCCGCCGGGAATGCGATTGCGTCGATAGTTTGGCATTAGGAAAGTTTAACCGATTTGGCGGATGACGCTACGCTTATCCGCCCTACAGTTGGGATTAATTGGTTGCTGTAAAGGCTAGACCAGTCGTTCACTAGAAAACCGGCTTCGCCTTTCTTTGGGTCGGGAGCACCAGTTCGCCATTCTCGCAAGCCGACATTCACTACTTGTGCAATCAAATCGGAATGGAAACCGGTTTGGGGTGAAATAGGCTTCAGCCGCTAATCTCCCGCTAGAGAGCGATACCGATCCGCCTGGACTTTACCGTCTATGGAATAGGTCCGCACATCGTCTGTAATGGGCAGCATAGCCGCATTCCAGGCCTCCCATTGTTGTTTGAGCTGGGTGAAAATTTCCGGATTTTTTTCGGCCAGATTGGCGCGTTCGCGCTGATCGGCGACGACGTCGAACAGAAATTCGTTGTCGGCGATTTTCAGATATTTCCAGTCACCCGAGCGCACGGCCTGTTGTTTGTTGGCCTTGTAACGCCAAAACAGGGTGCGCGGATGCGGATTCTCGTTGCCTAGGATCACTGGCAGCAGATTGTCGCCATCGGGTTGATAGGCTGCATCCGGCGCGCCGCCGGCGGCGGCCAGCAAGGTCGGCAGCCAATCCATGCTGATTGCCACTTGCTCCGTTACTTGCGCAGGCTTTATTTTTTCCGGCCAGCGTACGATCGCCGGCACGCGGATGCCGCCTTCGAGCAGCTCGGATTTCTGACCGCTAAAAGGCCAGGTCTTCGAGAAGCGCTCGCCGCCGTTATCGCTGGTGAACACCACGATGGTGTTTTGATCCAGCCCGCGCTCTTCAAGGACTTTCAAGACGCGGCCGATGGCCGTGTCCAACGTGGTGACCATCTTGGCGTAGGTCGCCAGATTGCCGCCGTCGTAATGAAACAAGCTTTTGATTTCCTTTGAAGCCGCTTCGTCTTGCGGCCCTTCCCAGGGCCAGTGAGGGGCGGTGAAATGCAAGGACAGGAAAAACGGTTTGCCGGCTTGCTGTTGGCCGATGTAATCGACGGCCCGGTCGGCAAGCAGATCGGTGTAATAACCCACCTGATGCACCGGTACTTCTCCCTCGAACAAATCGTCTTTGGCGTTCTCGCCACTGCCCGATTTATGGGTGAAATAATCGATGGCACCGCCGTAATTGCCGAAAAACACGTCGTAACCGCTTTTTAATGGGCCGAATTTTGGCAGGGAACCCAGATGCCATTTGCCGAATAAGGCCGTGGTGTAGCCGCTTTTCTTCAACAACGAGGGCAAGGTCGGATGTTCCGATGGCAAGCCGATGGTCTCCGAGGCGCCGGCGATGGGCTCTTCCAAACCGCCGCGCAACCGGTATTGATAGCGGCCGGTTATCAAACCGAAGCGCGTTGCCGAGCAGACTGCCGAGTTGGAATAAGCCTGGGTAAAGCGCAGGCCTTGCTGGGCAAGCCTATCGAGTTGTGGCGTTTGAAAATCGGTTTGACCGTAGACGCTCAAATCCCCGTAACCAAGATCGTCTGCCAGAATGAAAACGATATTGGGCTGGCCTTTATTATCGGCGGCAGACGGAAATTTGCAGCTAGTCACCAGCGATGCCAGCGACAGCGCCGAGAGCCCTTTCAGCACTCGGCGGCGATTGTTGTTGAATGAACTCAAGGCTTCTTCCAAGGTGAAGTTTAAATAGTCGTCATGAATCTGTACCGCGCTAAGGTCAAGGATTGGCTGGTACGCGATACTGGGTGATGTCCTGCGCTTTTACCGGTTTCTCGGCGTGCGGCGTGCCGGCTGGCGCCCAGTCATACGGCACCGGCTGCGCGCGATATACGGTGTTGCTGGATATTTGCTGCGGATCGTCGGCGCGCGGTTGGTTGAAATAGGGACTGATATATTCCCAGACAATTTCACCCTTGGCAGTTACCTGCAAAAAACGGCCATTCATGCCTTCATCGATCAGGGTATTGCCGTTTGGCAAACGCCGGGCGCTGCTGATATAGGAACTATAAAAGGCGTAATTGGGGCGGCCGGAATCAGCGCCGGTATATTGCCAGACGATTTCTTTTTTGATCGGGTCGATCTCCAGCACCCGCGAACCGAGTTGTCCACCTACGCCCAATTTAACGGGCGGGTAGCCGGCTTCGCCCTGGTTGTCGAATACCAATAAATTGCCTTCGCCGGGCAGGCCTTTGGGGATAATGTGAGCATCATGTTGGCCACTGATCTGGTCTACCGGCCGCGGTACCTTGTTCTCGAAACTGGCCGGCGTAAAATCCGGACCTATGCGCCAGACCACCTTGCCAGTTTTTTTGTCGATAATCGCGATGAAATTGGCTTCACGCGAATCGATCAATAAATTATCTGGATGAAAACGCTGATCGCCGGCATCGAACCATTTGTTGGGGCTGACCACGGACATATTGTTGAAATGTAGATAATCGAAGGGTTTGGTTTTGTCGTTGCCGCGGCCCAGGGTTTCGTGCAGATATTTGAGCGAGGCCTTGCTGAAACCAAACTCGTTCAGGTGGTCGTAGGCATGCCATTTCCAGACCACCTGGCCTTTCGGGTCGACTTCGTAAATGCCATCGTCCAGCAATTTTTCGGCCTTGAAGCCTTTTACCGGTTTTTCGTAATTGATCAAAATCACGGTATTGCCGTTGGGCAGTCTACGCCAATCGTGATGCTGCCTGATGGCCGTGCCGTAACCGTTGCTATCGTTGCTGTTGCCGGAGGCTCCGTAAGTATCCTGGGCTTTGGCGCCGCCCCACTGCCAGACTACCTTGCCGTCCCAATCCACTTCGCCTATGGATTGCGCTTCCTTATTATTGGCTCCGCCGCCGGTTGCACCGGAAAACTGTAACAACACATGGCCCTGCTGGCCGTTGACCAATTGAGGATCGAGGAACAACGGCGGTTGACCGGAGTTGGCCCATTGATGTACCTCGTTACCGTTCAAGTCGATCAGATGGGTCTTCCGGTCGGCACCGGAAAACAGCACATAACTGTTATAGGCTTTGCCGGGATCGTAGCGAGTGACGCCGGTGGGATAAATGCTGGGCGCCGCGAATGCGTGATTCGCCGATACCGTGGCAATTGCCAGAGCTAAAGCGGCTAGTTTGGGATGTTTATTAAGTATCAAGCCAGTTCCTGTAAATAAAAATCGAAAAAACGTAACGAATTCCGTCATCGGCCAATGATTTTGCAATCGCCAATACGATAGTGACGAAGGCAGCGCAACTTCCATACCAGCGAATGGATCGAGT
>NZ_JBYMAP010000151.1:0-9988 GCF_057766305.1 Methylomonas sp. BG-2
AGTACCGAGGCTATCATCGTAATGTCCAAGATTTCCCGGTTTCTGGTCAGGCGTTGGCTTTGAGTCACCTGATAGTTGGATTTGCCGGAGGTAATGCTCCGGAACATTTCGCGGGCTTCGGTACGGAGATGTTCCGGAACCAAACTTTCGAACTTCATGCCGATCGCTTCCGCCTGGCTCCAGCCGTACAGCCCTTCCGCGCCGGTGTTCCAAGCCACGATACCGCCTTCGAAGTCAATCACAATGATGGCTTCATCAACATCCATCACCAGCGTGGCCAGTTTTTGGATACAACTGATGCAATGGCGTTTGTCTATTAAAAAATGGCTTCTGAGATCGCGCTCGGTCAATGCAAAAATTTGGCCGGTATCGTTTTGAGATGAAAGCAAGGTGGCGGAAACCGAGACATCAATAACTTCGCCTTGGCGGTTCAGGCGTTTGCTGTCGAATTGGGCGACTTGTTCGCCCTGTTGGAGCTTTCCGAAAACGCTGCGCATGTGCGGGCGCTCGGCCAGCGGCACCAGATTTTCAAAACGCATTTGCAATGCTTCCCGCGCGTTCCAGCCATATAAATTTTCCGCGCCGCGATTCCAGGTAATAAATTTGCCGGAATCGTCCAATAGAGTGATTGCGTCGAGCGAGTAGTTGACAAAACTGGCCAAACGCTGGGTTTCCAATTCGGTTTGTTGGCGCAGACTTTGTTGAGTTTGCTTTAGCAGATCAATATCGACAAACGTCAGAATCACGCCGGAATAGATTCGGTCGGAGATGGCATAAGGGATAATTCGCATGAAATACCAATTGCCTTGTTGATTTTGAACCTCGGATTCCAAAATAATCTTTTTTTCGACAACCTGACTGATTAGATCCTCGAGATCAATATCGCGAATGGAGTGGGTCAGGTGAAAGAATGGTCGGCCGATGTCGTTTTCGACAATATGGAACAGGCTTTGCAACTTGTGGGTAAATCGGCGAATGTCCAGATTCTCGTCCAGAAACAAGATTCCGATATTGGTGCTGTTGAACAGATTGTCGAGATCATTGTTCAATATGGTCAATTCGGTGATCTTGCTTTGATGCTCGGCGTTGACCGTGTACAACTCCTCGTTAACCGATTGCAATTCTTCGTTGGTACTTTGCAATTCTTCGTTGCTGGCTAAAAGTTCTTCGTTGGTCGCCTGCAATTCTTCGTTGGAGGTTTCCAATTCCTCGACGGTGGCTTGCAGGTTCTCGCGCGTCAGTTGCAGTTCCTGCTCCAGATCGTTGATGCGTTGCGCGGCATCCTGGTTGATGTCGAAGTTGTCGGCGACGAAGCCGATATCCTGGGTGGCATGATGATCGGCCTCGAAGATCAGAATGGCGATCAAGGTTTCCTGGCTCTTGCGGCCGGGTAGTAATCTGACGTGAATATTCAGCGTCCGAACTTTGTCCTTTTCGCGTAATTTGATATTCGACATGTTGATGCTTTCGCCGCTTTTCAGCGCTTTGCGCACGCCCGTCGCGATTGGAATCGACAAATCCTTGCTGACCAGTTTGGTAATGTCGGTGACCAGCTTGCCGCTGGGATAGCTCAGGTAGCGCTGCGCATCGCCAAAGATGTGCGAAATCTCCATGTTTTCGTTCACAATCATCGTGAACGGCAGCAAGTCCTTGGTTAACGCATTGAAAAAGCGTTCCAGAATCTTGTCTTCCTGATAGCGATTGGCGAAGTTGCGACCCGATTGCGGTGAATTCGCGCGGAAGTTGGTGATCAGTGTGGGCGGCGGGTCCATGCTGCTGATTCCCAGAGTCCGATATTTCCCTCGGGCCCGGTATATCTTGCCTTTCGGACTGATCATGTCGAAATAATCGACCATCTCGCCGATTGATTCGCTGGTGCCGAGCATCAACAAGCCGTCTTTCACCAAGGAAAAATTGAACAGCTCGAGTATCTTTTTTTGCAGGACGGGTTGCAGGTAAATTAATAAATTTCGGCAACTCAGCAAATGAATATTGGTGAAGGGCGGGTCCTTGATCAGGTTATGTTGAGCGAATACCACCATTTCGCGGATCGATTGCGAAATCTGGAAGCTGTCTTCCCTGCGCGAAAAATATTTGACCAGCAGGTGCGATGGCACATCCGCGGCGATGCTCTCGGGGTACAAACCGGTACTGGCTTTCTCCACGGCTTTGGCATCGACATCGGTGGCAAATAATTTCATCCGGAAGAAGTGCCCGGAATATTCGCGGTATTCCGCCAGCATGATCGCCAGCGAATAGGCTTCCTCGCCGGTTGAGCAGCCGGCGATCCAAACCCGAATTTCATTGTTGGTCAGTGATTTGACCAACGGCGTCAGCCATTTGCCGCGGATTTCCTCGAATACCGAGTCGTCACGGAAGAAGTTGGTGACGCCGATCAGCAACTCCTGAAACAGCGCGGATACTTCTTGCGAATTATCTTCCAAGAGATTGCGGTATTCCTTCAGATCGCGGCATTGGTTGATCGAGATGCGGCGTTCGATGCGGCGAACGATGGTGTTGGGTTTGTAAAACGTGAAATCCACTTTGTGCTTGTCGCGCAGCAGCGCGAATATCCGCGTCAAATCGCTGTCTTCCGAGTGGATGGTTGCTTCTTGGACGGCGTAGGGATGTTTGACGAATGCCATCAACTGTTTCGGCATGTCTTCCGGCGGCATTATGAAATCGACCAGGCCGGTGGCGATGGCGTTGCGCGGCATACCGTCGAATTTGGCGCTTTCCTCATCCTGAACCATGACCATGCCGCCGTGTTCCTTGATGGCGCGAATACCGCGAGTGCCGTCGCTGCCGGTGCCGGAGAGAATGATGCCGACCGCCAATTCGGAAACATCCTCGGCCAATGAACGCATGAAGATATCGATCGGCAGGTTGAGTTCGTTGGTGTGGTTTTGGTTGTTCAACAGCAGATGGCCGTGAAACATTGTCAGGTTTTTGCGCGGCGGAATCAGGTAGACATGATTCGGCTCCACTTTCATGCCTTCTTCGATTCTCAGCACCGGCATGATGGTGTGCTTCGATAACAGCTCCACCATCAAACTCTTGTAGTCGGGCGACAGATGCTGAACCACAATAAACGCCATGCCGGTATCCGGCGGCATTTTCTTGAAAAAACTTTCGATGGCTTCCAAACCGCCGGCGGAGGCGCCAATACCCACTACGTAATGCAGCTCGTTCTTATCGGGTTGAGTCTTCATCGGTTCGTGGCGGAATAAGCTTGGTGGAATCAGTGTTTGGCGGCGGGCGTCACTATACGGCACTAAGCGTAGATGGCGTCGGCGCGATGGTCGTCCCGGACGTGGCTGGCGCTACCGCCAGGCGCCCGTATAATGTTCATCGGCGGGTAAGACACCGCCGGTTGTAACCTGAACTAGAGTTATTACGGCCTTTTTCGGGCCGGTGACAACCTCGCGGCAGTGACCATGGTCGGCACGGCAACGCCTTATAAGTCGTTGACGTCGGTGACGGTGATGATCAATGTTTGGCCGGGTTCGTTCATCAACGCGGCGACATCGTCGCCGCCAATTTTTTTGCCCGCCATTTTGGCTTTGAATGGCAGATTTTTTCTACCGTTCAGACTCAACACCAGCGACTTGCCGTCGGGATTCTTGAAAAAACTGTCGAAGCGCGAATTGAAAAGCACTTTATCGTCTTCGAGTACCACCGATGACAAGTGTTTTTTGACGAGTCGTCCCTTTTCTATGCCAAGCCATTCCAGCAGGGTATCGTTGACCTGCTCGACAAAGCCGGATGAGTTCACAATCACGATACCGACCGGGAGTTGATGAAACAAATAGTGGTAGTTGTTCCTTGAACGGGTAATTTCTTCTTGTGCGGCACGCAATTCCTGATTTTGCATTTTGAGTTCGATCTGATGAATTTGCAGATCGTAAAAAATGCGTTGAATTTCATCTGGCGTGATTTGGCTAATTTCTTCCGGCGTGAAATCGATGATGTCTTCGGTCCTGTCTTTTGTCTTGAGCAAATAATCCGCCATGGCAATTCTCCTATTGAAGTAATACACGTTTTCCGGTTCGTGATTGGTCGGAAAGCTTACCAGAAAGCAATAAACTTACAACGGCTGTTACCGATCCAGCGCGGTAGGTTCATTTCAAATGTTCAAGCTTGAATATAAAAGCTCTGCATCCCCACGAAGCCACCAAGCCGATACAATCCGGTCCTTGCCAATCGGTTCAGTCAAGGCTTGTGCTTTCCTCCGAGCCTGTCGACGGGCGAATAGTTAAGCGGTCCGTGGTTCGACAATCTCTCAAGAATCAGCTTTTTATGCATACAAAATTAACCAGTTACAAGTGGACAAAAAATCGCCTCAAACTGCGACTGTTTCATGGTAACGCCATGCGCCCGAAGGGCGCTTACTTTGCTCGTCACGAACGGCTTAACTTAACGGCACTGGCGATGGGCGGGGTGGTTTAGCGGTTCGGTTTCTATTCAAGCGTTTGGGCAAAAGTGCGGACTTTTACCTGTATTACCGGGCCTTCGATCGCGGCTAAGGCAGTTTCCAACTTTTTCATTCGCTCGGTGGGCGAGGTAAGCTGTGAGCCACGCGTGCTCCGACTTGGCTCTCAAGCGCGAATGGTCCGCAACATGCGCTAACGGCTCTTTTTAGGATCGAGGATTTGGAATGGATCGCCGGCTGGGTGACGTCAACCACCGAACCTTGCTGTTCAGGGCCGGCATTACGGGTGGCTGATCGCGCCGGATTTGGGGCGGGCGCGGCTATCCTTGCATTCCTGAGCGCCGCGTAACCTGGTACCATACGCGGCTTTCGGATCAGGAGTTAGGGTTTGACACAGGTTCAGGATATTACCAGTCCGATGACGGCCATGGAGAAACGGGCGACCGTCTCGCTGGCCAGTATCTATGCGCTGAGGATGCTGGGTTTGTTCATGCTGTTGCCGGTGCTGTCGTTGTTCACCGAGCAAATGCCAGGTTCCACGCCGAAATTGGTCGGTTTGACGATGGGCGTTTACGGTTTGAGTCAGGCGATTCTGCAAATTCCGTTCGGACTGTTGTCCGATCGTTTCACCCGCAAAACCATCATTGTCGTCGGTTTGTTGCTGTTCGTGGCCGGCAGCGTGGTAGCCGCGTTGGCGACCGACATATACGGCGTCTTGATCGGGCGGGCACTGCAAGGTTGCGGCGCGGTGTCGGCGGCGGTGATGGCCTTGCTGGCCGATTTGACTCAGGAAGTGCACCGCACCAAGGCGATGGCGACGATAGGCGCCAGTATCGGCATTTCGTTCGGCGTGGCGATTACCGCCGGACCCATCATTGCCGACCATTGGGGCATTGCCGGTATCTTTTGGATGATCGCGCTGTTGGCGGCATTGGCGATTCTGGTGGTGCTGTTCGTGGTACCCAATCCCGAAAAAATCACCACCCATCGCGATGCCGAATATATTCCGTCTGAACTGAGTTCGGTGATTACCAATCCGGATTTGCTGCGGCTGAATTACGGCATATTCGCGCTGCATTTGATTTTGATGGCCAGTTTCGTGGTCGTGCCGTTGCTGATGCGCGATGCCGGCTTGGAAGGCGGCAAGCATTGGTGGGTGTATTTGCCGATGCTGGTGACCTCAATGGCCGGCATCATTCCGTTCGTCATCATCGCCGAGAAGAAACGCAAAATGAAAGGTGTATTTCTGGCGGCGATTTCGACGCTGCTGGTGGCGAATCTGGGTTTCGTGCTGTTGCACGGCGAGTTGGTCGGCCTGATCGCTTGTTTGTGGATCTTTTTCTGCGGCTTCAATTTGCTGGAAGCCACGTTGCCGTCGCTGATTTCCAAAACCGCGCCCGGCGATTTGAAGGGCACCGCGATGGGGATTTATTCCAGCGCCCAGTTCATCGGCGCTTTCTTGGGCGGCGCGGCCGGCGGCTGGTTGTACGGCGAATTCGGTCCGGCCTCGGTGTTTTTGTTCTCGGCCGCTGTCGCCGCCAGTTGGATATTGATCGCCTGGTTTATGTCGCCGCCGCGTTATTGGGCCAATCTGCTGCTGCCCTTGAAAAACGTCGTGCCGGAGCAGGGCGGTGAATTTTCCAAACAACTGCTGGCCATCGTCGGCGTCGAGGAAGTTCGCCTGCATTTCGAGGAACAAGCCGCCTATCTGAAAGTCGATAGCCAGCGCCTGAACAAGGACGATTTGAATCTATTTTTACAGCAATGGCGTTGAGCCGTTGCCCAGCTTTTACACGGAGAAAACCATGCTGAATAAAGTCATGCTGATCGGAAATCTCGGGGCCGACCCGGAGGTGCGTTATATGCCGAGCGGCGACGCCATTACCACGATACGATTGGCCACCACCCGCCGTTGGAAGGATCGCAACACCGGCGACCGTAAGGAAGAGACCGAGTGGCATCGCGTGGTGTTTTTTTCGGGTCTGGCGAAAACCGCCGGCGAATATTTACGCAAGGGTAGTCAGGTCTACGTCGAGGGCCGGATTCGCACCCAAAAATGGCAAGGCCAGGACGGTCAAGACCGCTATACCACCGAGATCGTCGCCGAGTCGATGAACATGCTCGGCAGCCGTAGCGGTGGAACCGCCAACTATTCCGACAACAACACGCCGCCGCCGAGCAGTTACGATCAACGCCCGTCTGCGCCGTCTTCGCCGTCCGGTCCGCAATCGGCGCCGGCGTCTTACGACGATTTCGACGACGATATTCCGTTCTGAGACAGTTAAGGCACTCATCGCCCAGTGACTACAGCCCCCACAATTCCGCCATCCGCCGTCGCCGGTTTGCGGCCGGCCTCGATTGTCGCGAATTCGACATCGGCGGGTTTGGAAGTCGCCTTTGCCGGCGATTGGCTGTTGCAATCGGCCGTGCCGGATCTGACGCCGGTGCTGACTCGTCTACAGCAACGGCGCGACGGCGAACGCTTGCTGTTTTCGACGATCGAGCTGGGCCGTTGGGATAGCCTGTTGGTGACCGAGTTGATCAAACTCATCGATTGCGCGACCGAAAAGCGGTTGATCGTCGATAAAGCCACGCTGCCGGCGCCGCTGCAAGGCTTGCTGGCGCTGGTTTACGCGGTGCCGGAGCGCCTGGACGCCCAGCGCGTTTCCCGAAAAATGGCCTGGAGCGAAGCGTTGACGGTCGAAACCGCCGCCGCGGTGCGGCATGCCAAGGATATGCTGGTCTTCGTCGGCGACATGGCGCTGAGCACCTTAGCGACCCTGCGCGGCCAAGCCCATTTCCGGCGCCAGGATTTGTGGCTGTATATCCAGGAGTGCGGGCCGTCGGCCTTGCCCATCGTCACGCTGATCAGTCTGTTGGTCGGTTTGATCCTGGCCTTCGTCGGCGCGGTGCAATTATCGCTATTCGGCGCGCAAATCTACATTGCCAATCTGGTCAGTCTGGGCATGACCCGCGAAATGGGCGGACTAATGACCGCGATCATCATGTCCGGCCGCACCGGTGCCGCCTACGCCGCGCAGATCGGCACGATGCACGTCAATAGCGAAATCGACGCATTGAAAACGATGAATCTGGACCCGATGGCTTTTCTGGTGCTACCCAGAATGCTGGCTCTGATTCTGATCATGCCCTTGCTGTGCCTGTACGCCGACTTGATGGGCATCATCGGCGGCGGCTTGGTTACCGTGAATTTTTTCGACGTGTCGCTGACCGAATACCTGGACCGCACCGCGCATGCCGTCAAGATGAAGGACTTTATCATCGGCTTCGTCAAATGCTCGGTGTTCGGGATTTTGATCGCCTTGTCCGGCTGCATGCGCGGTATGCAATGCGGGCGGAGCGCATCGGCGGTCGGCGATGCCGGCACTTCGGCGGTGGTGACCGCGATCGTATTCATCGTGGTTGCCGATTCGGTGATGACGATTATCTGTAATCGCTTGGGGATCTGAACGATGGCCGAAGCCTGTATCACGATCAAGGATTTGACGATGACTTACGGCGATTTCGTGATTCAGCGCGACTTGAATTTCACGATCAATCGCGGCGATGTGTTCGTCGTGATGGGCGGCAACGGTTGCGGCAAGACGACCTTGCTGCGGCATATGATCGGTTTGAAGGCGCCGGCCAGTGGCGAGGTTTATTACGGCGATCAAGCCTTATGGGCCGCCGATCCGGTCGCCCGCCAGCGCATCTTGCAGCGCACCGGCGTGTTGTTTCAAAGCGGCGCCTTGCTCAGTTCGATGACCTTGGCCGAAAACGTGGCGCTGCCAATTACCGAAGCTACCCGGCTGCCGGCCCGGAAGGTCCGGGACATCGTGTCCTACAAACTGGCGCTGGTGGGTTTGGCCGGTTTCGAGGACTATTATCCGTCCGAGCTGAGCGGCGGCATGCAGAAAAGGGCGGGTCTGGCCCGGGCGATGGCGCTGGACCCGGAAATTTTATTCTTCGACGAGCCGTCGGCCGGCCTGGACCCGATCACCGCCAAATTGCTTGACGATCTGATCCTCAGTTTAAGCCAGGCCTTGTCGGCGACCGTCGTCGTTGTCACCCACGATCTGGATAGTATTTTCCTGATCGGCAGCAATTCGGTGTTTCTGGATGCCGAAACCCACACCATGATCGCCGGCGGCCCCCCTAGGCAATTGTTGGCCGAATCCAAGGACCCCAATATCGTGCGTTTTTTAACGCGCGGCGACGCCTCGGCATCCCGGCCAGCCGGCGGCCGTAGTCGGAGTAGCCTGTGAGCAAGCAAGCCAATCCCTTGGCGATCGGTTTGTTTTTGACCGGTGCGCTGACTTTGTTGACGATGGGCGTGATGATTTTCGGCGGCGGCGATTATTTCAAGGATAAAAACCGCTTCGTGATTTTCTTCGACTCGGCCCTGAACGGGCTGAACGTCGGCGCGCCGGTCAAACTGCAGGGCGTGCAGATCGGCAACGTCAGCGAAATTTCGCTGGTGATGGAGGCCGACACCGACCGCATCTACAAACCGGTGGTGATCGAAATCGATCCGGCTTTACTGCGGAATACCTCGGGCGAGGAAAGCCACGGCCATACCCAAAAACAGCAGCGGGAGGCGGCGCAGCGTATGATCGAGGCCGGCTTGAAAGCACGCCTGGAAACGCAGAGCTTGCTGACCGGCTTGTTGTATGTCGATTTGAATTTTTACAGTGATAAGCCGATCAATCTGGTCAAGCTGGATTACAAGAATTTGCCGGAATTGCCGAGCGTGCCGACCACGGTCGATGAAATCCGCAACACCGCCGACGAAATCATCAATCGGGCCAAGCAGTTGCCGGTCGAGGAAACCCTGAAGAACTTGTCCGACACCTTGATCGAAGTCCGCGATCTGCTGCAATCGGATAACACCAAGCAATCGATGACGGCCTTGGCGAAGTCCTTACAGGAAACTCAAAAATTGATGGCGACGCTGAACCGGCAAACCGAGCCCTTGCTGAGCAACGCTAACGGCGCGCTGACCGACACCCGCGAAGTGTTGCGCGAATTTAACCGGGAATTGCTGCCGGTATTGCGCGCCGCCGAACAGAGCCTGAGCGCCGCGACTCAGGTCTTGCAGGAATCGCGGCACACGCTGAACGCGGTCGAGACGCTGGCCGACGCCGATGCGCCTCTGAACCAGGCCTTGCTGGAGGTCCGCAACGCCTCGCGCTCGCTGAAGGACTTGACCGACGCGCTGGAACGCCGGCCGCAGTCGCTGTTATACGGAAAATAAGGTTTATCGATCGCGGTTCTGGATAGGATGTTTCCTATATCCCACCCTGGAGTGCCAGTGAAAACGCCGACTTAAATTACTATGTCAAATCCCTCGCGGGGCGAAGCAAAATATCCCGCAGTTCAAAATAGTTATTGATATATCAATTGCTTGCCGAAAATTTCCTGCCGAAAAGTGTGTTATATCGCTGATTGCGTGGTCCGTGGCTGATGCGGGGCGCTTGAATTCCTGGTGAGCTTTTCCCGTCAACCCTCATCGGCCTGCCGGGTTAAAGTATTGATTTAGCTTAACTCCCACTTTTT
>NZ_JBYMAP010000152.1:0-9905 GCF_057766305.1 Methylomonas sp. BG-2
CACCATCGGGCATCGTGAATCAGACTTGGATATACCTTATGGCGCTGCAAATACCCCCGTTATCGGAAAACCTTGGGTTGCCGCCATATCGGCGCGGCGCTCGGCCCGCCCGGAGTTTCGGTAAAATTCCGCTTGCACGCCGATCATCGTCGTCTCAAAATCCCGGCCATGCGCAGTTCGCCGCTCGGCGGCATCCTCACCGGTTTTTCAGGAGCACGAATGGCAAACTACCCCGACTTGACAAAATACTTGGCGGCTGCAAACGCTGGGCCGGCGCTGTTCGACGACCCAGTGATTCCTTACTTGATCAAGGTGTGGCTGGACGATTACGGTCGGATCGGCATCGCATTCGACATAGTCGAAACCGAAGTCGACGGCTTTAACTATTTGTTCGATATTGCCGCCGAGCGGCTGCTGGCGGCTTTCGGCGTCAGCCGGGGCCGGCACGGCGAGCCCAGGGATCGCTCGCGGATGGCCGGCCATCCGCTTAGCGCGGGTCCGCTATACCATCGCGGCCATGCGATCCCGCACACGCTGGGCGGTCCAACCGACATCAACTTGGTTCCGCAGTTGGGCGCGATCAACGTCGGCCCGTTTCGAGAATTGGAAAAACGCGCGGTCGCCACACCCGGTTCGCTGTACTTTACTTACTGGATTTATCGAAAATCGCGCGACCAAACGCCGATCGCGGTCGACCAAGGCCTGCTGATACCGGGCAGGCCGCCGGAGATACATCACTATCGCAACTAAGCCCGCGTCGGCGCCAAGCCAACATTCTTGTCCACCCCCAAAGGAGCATGCCATGGCTCAATCCAAACTCGTATCAATCATCGCCGCCGCGTTTTCCAGCGCGGCGGCTCACGCGGCCGTTGTCAGCGATTTCGAATCCGGCGACCAAGGCTGGGAAATAGTCAGCTTTACCGACTTCAGTCGGAACGACTACACCGAGAAAGGCCATTACGCCGTCAACCATCTTTTGGGCGGCGGCCGTCCCGGCAATTACATTGCCGCGACCGACCCCGACAACGGCGATTTCACGTTTTCGGCGCCGGCGGCGTTTCTGGGCAACCAAACCGGCGCTCAAGCACTGTCCTACGATTTGACCTACCGGGACGGCGCAGTCAACTGGCAGACCACCGACCTGATGTTGGTCGGTGCCGGCCAGCGTCTGTTGTGGCGGCGCGATCCGGCCATCGTGCCTAGCGCCAACTGGACACGGGTTAGCGCCAATTTCGCGCCGTCGTCGGAATGGCGAGTCGGAACCACCGACGGCGCATTCGCCACGGCGGCCGACTTCAGCGCCGTATTGGCCGACTTGACCGGCTTGTACATTCACGGCGAATACACCGACGGCATTGTCGAAACTGCCGGCCTGGACAATGTCAGACTGGGCGCGGTGCCGTTGCCGGCGGCCGCCGGTATATTCGGATTCGGCCTACTGGCATGGCGCGCCACTTCCAGGCGCCGCGCCAACGGCTGAGCCACCGCAACCGCCCACGCCTCCGGCCGATTCTCGGTAAGCCGAGTCCGGCCGATTTTTCTCTCTAACCGGTTTCACCCGGCGTTCGAATCCACGCCGGAAGGATCGCTTGCCCAACCTGGCCTTTACGCCTTTTTTACACCCCTCCCGCTAGAATCGCCGCCTCCTGCCGGCCTATTCGCGCCGGCGACCCACGCTTGCGAGAGGCCGCGAAAACAGCATGTCAGGAAGTCGGATACAGCGCCCCCCTATACGATTGACACCCGGCGGATACGGACTATCGGCTGTACTGTTGTTGTGGCCCGATCCGGGCCATGCCGGATCGGTCAGCGCGCCGTTACCGTTGAATCTGACCGGACATTGGGCCGGCTACGCCAGCTTGGGATTGATGATTGCCGCATATATCGCGGCGATGTTCGAGGAAACCACCCAATTGCGCAAATCCAAGCCGATGCTGCTGGCCGCCACGCTAATCTGGTTTCTGATCGTACTGGCTTACGGACAACACGGCCAAGGCGCGGTGGCCGTTGCCGCCTTCAAAAGCAATTTGCAAAGCTATATCGAACTGTTGCTGTTCATCATGGTATCGATGACCTATCTGAACGCGATGGAAGACATGGGACTGTTCAAGGCCTTGAAGATTTGGCTGGTCGGCAAGCAACTGAGTTACCGGCAACTGTTTTGGATTACCGGCGGCTTGGTGTTTCTGGTGTCCTGCGTCGTTAACGGCCTGACCGCCGGATTGCTGATGGGCGCGGTTGTCGTCGCGGTCGGCAAGGACAATCCGAGCTTCGTCGGCTTGGCGTGCCTGAACGTGGTCATCGCCACCAATGCCGGCGGTTCCTTTAGCCCGTTGGGCGGAATATCGACGCTGTTTGTCTGGCAGCACGGCATGTTGGGTTTCACCGAGTTCTTTAAGCTGTTTGTGCCCTGTCTGGTCAACTTTTTGATACCGGCATTAGCCATGCACTTCGCGGTACCCAGCGCCAAGCCCGCGGTCGCGTTGGAAACTTTAACGATGCCGCGCGGCGCCAAGCGAATCCTGTGTTTGTTCGGCGCGACGATCGCGCTGGCGGTGGGGTTTGATATGAGCCTGAAATTACCGGCCGCCGCCGGCATGATGGCCGGGCTGTCGTTATTGCAGTTCTTTTATTTCTATCTGCAACAGTCCGACAGCCCGGCCAAACCGAGCCAGTCGGAATTCTCACTGTTCTTCGGCGGCGGCGATATGCAACAATCCGAGTTCGAAGCTCGCCGGCTGGATATTTTCGACAAAGTCGGCCGGTTGGAATGGGACACGCTGTTGTTTTTTTACGGTGCGATGATGGGCATCGGCGGCTTGGGTTTTATCGGCTACCTAGACGCGGCGTCGCAAATTCTGTACGGCCAATTCAGCCCCACCTTGGCCAATGTCCTGATAGGGCTGGGTTCGGCCTTCGTCGATAACGGCACCTTGATGTTCGCGGTATTGACGATGCATCCGGATATCCCGCAAGGTCAATGGTTGTTGCTGACCTTGACGCTGGGAGTCGGCGGCAGCTTGTTGGCGATAGGCTCGGCGCCGGGGATCGGCCTGCTCGGTCAGGCCAAGGGTCAATATACGTTCGCCAGCCACATGAAGTGGTGTCCAGTCATTTTACTGGCCTATTTCGCCAGCATCGGCGTGCATTTTTGGATCAACGCCGGTACGTTTTAGGGCCTCGCTCCGTTGGCTTAAACCCACTCCAGCAGATACCGCAAGCTATCGATGACTCCCAACCCGCTCGCCGCCCCGCCGCAAACCCGCCAACGCCTGATCGGCTACGCCTGGGGAATAGCCGCGCCGTTGCTGTGTACCGCGTTGGCCTGGCCGCTGCGCCAACTGCTCGGCGAGGCCAGTATTCTAATGACCTATCTGCTGGGCGTGTTTCTGGTGGCCAGCCGCTACGGCCGCAACGCCTCGTTGCTCGCCTCGCTGATCAGCGCGCCGATGTTCGCGTTTTATTTCGCCCGGCCGATTTTTTCGTTCGCGATTTCCGATCTGGAAAACGCGGTTGGCTTGGTGGTGATGATCGTCGTCGCCAACCTGACCAGCAAATTGCAGAATCAAGCCAAACAGCAGACCGAACTGGCCCGGCAACGGGAAGCCCGCACCGACGCTTTGTACCGGCTCAGCCGGGATTTGGCCGGCGTCGAGACTGTCGAGCGCGTGACTGAAATCACCGAGCGTCATCTGCGCCAAGCCTTCGGCGCGGTTGGTAGGCTGGTGCCGACCAGCGATCTTGAGCAATCCCCGCTCCGCCCCGCCGACGGTTTGCCCGCTGACCTGGATTGGGCGACCGCGGCACTCGCGTTTCAAGAAAACCGGACTGTTACGACCGACACGGCCCGCTATTTTCCGTTGCGCGGCTCGCAAACTCGACAAGGCGTCCTCGTGCTGCAAGCAGCCGATCCGGGTAGTCGTGAAACGAACTTCTTTCTTGAGACGTTTTGCAATCTGATCGCGCTGAGTCTGGAACGTTTGCAATTCGCCGGCCAAGCTCGGGAGGCTCGTTTGCAAGCCGAAGCCGAAGCCCTGCGCAATGCCTTGCTGAGTTCGATCTCCCACGACTTGCGTACCCCGCTGACCCGCATCGTCGGCGCGGTCGGCGCGCTGATCGATCATCGCAACCGCCTGAGCGCCGCCGACCGCGACGATTGCCAGAAAACCATACTCGACGAAGCCCAGCGCATGTCGGATTTGACCGGCAAGCTGTTGGACATGGCCAGACTGAACAGCGGCGAATGGGTATTGCATCGGGAATGGAATGCGATCGAAGAACTGGTCGGCAGCGCCCTGCATCGGCTCGACAGCGGATTGCAAGGACGTCCGGTGCGCACCCGAATTCCCGACGATTTGCCCCTATTGCGGATCGACGCGGTGCTGATGGAACAGGTCTTGGTCAATCTAATCGAAAACGCAATCAAACATACGCCCGCAGGCACGCCGGTGGATTTATCCGCTGAACGCGCCGAAGGCGGCGTCCGCCTGAGCGTGGCCGACTACGGCCCCGGCATTCCCAACGGCTTGGAGAACAAAATATTCGAGAAATTCTTCCGCGGCGCTCCCGAATCCCAACACACCGGCGTCGGTCTTGGACTGGCGCTGTGCCGAACCATCGTCGAGGCCCACGGCGGGCGGATTTGGGCCGAAAACCGGGTCGGCAAGGGCGCGGTATTTGTCATCGACTTGCCACAACCCGAGCAACCGCTCGCGACGGCCGCGCTCGAGGATATGGCGTGAACGACTCGGCGCCCCGCATCCTGCTGATTGAAGACGACGCCCAAACTCGGCGTTTTCTGAAAACCAGTCTGCAAAATCGCGGCTGGCGCATCTCCGAGGCCGATTGCGGCAAGACCGGACTGACGCTGGCCGGCCAAGCCGATCTGGTGATACTGGACTTGGGGCTGCCGGATATGGATGGCATTGCCGTGACCCGCCGCTTGCGGCAAGTGTCGGACCAACCCATCCTGATCTTGTCGGCGCGCAGCCAGGAACACAACAAAATCGCCGCGTTGGACGCCGGCGCCGACGATTACCTGACCAAGCCCTTCGGTAGCGGCGAATTGCACGCCCGGCTGCACGCCTTGCTGCGGCGCGTCGCGCGCGGCTCGGCGACTCAGGAGATTTTCGAGACCGGCGAACTGCAAGTAGACTTGGCGCGGCGCCGGGTCTGCGTCCGCGGCAGCGAGGTACGGGTGACGCCGATCGAGTTCCGCTTGCTGAGCATTTTGATCCGCCACGCCGACCTGGTCGTGACTCATCGCCAATTGTTGCTGGAAGTCTGGGGCGGCGAACATGTCCAGGACCAACATTATTTAAGAATTTACATGGGGCAATTGCGCCATAAACTGGAAGTCAATCCGGCCCGGCCGCGCTACTTGTTAACCGAGGTCGGTGTCGGCTATCGCCTGGTTTGCGAAGACGCGGCCGGCGACCAGGATTAAATTTCTTGGCGTCCGGCCGCGCCGGCAGGCCGGCGTCGCCAACGATTCGGCACGATGGGATTGACGCCGGAAGGCAGCCGCCACCGCGATTTTTACGTTATTTTTATGCGCGATTCATTATAGTGGCCGGCGTTTTTGCCTTTAGCGGACGCCTCTTGAATCCCCCCGCCCCAGCCATCTGCCCGGATACTTCATGTCAGCAAACCCCAACCCGTCGCAACTGAAAACCTTGACGCTCAGCGCCATCGGCGTGGTGTTCGGCGACATCGGCACCAGCCCGCTATACGCGGTCAAGGAAGTCTTCCATGCCGGTCTGTTAACCGACGCCGCGCACGTCCTCGGCGCGCTGTCGTTGATTTTTTGGTCCCTGACGCTGGTGGTCACCACCAAATACGCGATCTTCATCATGCGCGCCGACAACGACGGCGAAGGCGGCATCATGGCCCTGCTGGCGCTGGCGCTAAAGACCGCCAAGCAAGATCCCCGCAAGGCCGGCTTCATCATTGCCACCGGCTTGATCGGCGCGGTGTTGTTTTATGGCGACAGCATCATCACCCCGGCGATTTCGGTACTCAGCGCGGTCGAGGGTTTGCAGATCGTCGCGCCGAAACTGGAACATTACGTACTGCCGATCACGCTGGCGGTGTTGACCGCGCTGTTTTTGGTGCAAGCCAAGGGTACCGAACACGTCGGCCGACTCTTCGCTCCGGTCATGTGCGTCTGGTTCGTCAGTTTGGCGGCCATGGGTATCGTCAATATCGCCGGCCATCCGCAAATCCTCGGTGCCATCAATCCCTACCACGGCATTGCGCTATTAAGCGAACTCGGTTGGCGAGGGTTTGTCGTGATGGGTTCGGTGGTGCTGGCCATTACCGGCGCCGAAGCCTTGTATGCCGACATGGGCCATTTCGGCTTGAAACCGATCCGCTGCGCCTGGTTCGGCTTCGTGTTTCCGGCTTTGTTGCTGAACTACTTCGGACAAGGCGCGCTCATCCTGGAAAATCCCGCCGCCGTCGAAAATCCGTTTTATCTGATGGCGCCGAATTGGGCGCTTTATCCGTTGCTGTTGCTGTCGACACTGGCGACCGTGATCGCGTCGCAGGCAGTGATTTCCGGCGCTTTCTCGCTGACCCGCCAAGCCATCCAGCTGGGTTACACGCCGCGCATGCGGATTCTGCATACCTCCGGCGACGAAATGGGCCAAATCTATATCCCGGCGGTGAACTGGTTGCTGATGGCGGCGGTATTCGTGTTGGTGCTGGAATTTCGCTCGTCGTCGGCGTTGGCCTCGGCCTACGGTCTGGCGGTGACCGGCACGATGATCACCACCACGATACTGGCCTTCATCGTCATCAAGGAATTGTGGCGTTGGAAAGAGACCACCAGCATCGGCTTTCTGTCGCTGTTTTTAAGTTTCGACGTGCTGTTTTTTCTAGCCAATACCGTCAAGATTCCGGAAGGCGGTTGGTTGCCGCTGGCGGTCGGTGCCGCGCTGTTCATCCTGATCACCACCTGGATCAAGGGTCGCCAGCTACTGGGCCGGTACATGGACGACAAGCGGGTCATGTTCGAGGAATTGGAAACCCGCCTACAAACCCGGAAACTGAAAACCGTTCCCGGCACCGCGATTTATCTGGCGAAAACCCTGCACGGCGTACCGCTGGTCTTGCTGCATAATCTGGAGCACAACCACATATTGCACGAACAAATGATCGTGCTGACCATCGTCACCAAGGACGTGCCCTATGTCGGCGAAAGTCAGCGCATCAAAATTCGGCTGTTCGGAGAAAACGACCGTTTTTACCGGGTCAAGATGTATTTCGGCTTTCAGGAGGAACAGGATGTGCGCCGGGCCTTGCAACTGTGCGCCCGCGAGGGTTTGATCATCGATCAGAAACATGCGTCGTTCTTTATCGCCAGCGAAAAACTCTCGTTCCGCCGCCGCTGCCCGATGCCCAAATGGCAACGCCCGCTGTTCCGCTTTTTATTCCACAACGCCTCCAGCGCGATCGAATATTTCAAGATTCCGGTCGACCGGGTGATCGAACTGGGAATACGGATCGAGTTGTAGGTTGGCTGCCGCGCCGGCTGTCGCAAGCAATACCGCCTAGCGATTCTTCGGCGGCCCCGCCAGGATTTAGATAGTGCCGGAAAGCACCGGCGCCAGCTGCTTGGTCTTGATCGCGGCGACGGGCCGCCAATTTCCGGTCATACTACGCGACCGAATCCACTTAGGGACCGCATGCCCATGACCGACCAAAAACCTATCGCCATCGTCGCCGCCGATTTGCCGCCCCGAGTCCGTCCGTCACTGTATCCGGAACCCTTTGCGTCGCTGATGGCCGGCCGGGAAAAACGGGTCTTGGGCGACGCCTTCGGTCTGGTCAATTTCGGCGTCAACCTAACCCGCTTGGCGCCCGGCGCCCGCTCGGCCCTGCGGCATGCCCACGCCACGCAGGACGAATTTGTCTACGTGCTCAACGGCGAAGCGACCTTGGTCACCGATCGAGGCGAAACCCGGCTGTGCGCCGGCATGTGCGCCGGTTTCCCGGCCGGCACCGGCAACGCCCATCATTTGCTCAACCGCACCGATGCCGACGTGGTTTACCTGGAAATCGGCGACCGCTCGCCCGGCGACACCGTCGTTTATCCCGACGACGACCTACAAGCCCGGCTGAACGAGGCCGGCCAATGGCAATTTCTGCACCGGGACGGCCGCCCGTATTGAATCATTGCTGGTCAGGTTTAACGCAGTTTGTATTTTTCGATCCGGTAGCGAATTTTTTCGCGGGTGGTTTTCAGAATGCGCGCGGCTTCCATGACGTTGCCGTGGCAAAGGTCAAGCATGCTGCGGACGATTTCGCTCTCCATATCCTCCAAGCCCATGCTGCCGTCGGTCGGAAACTGCAACTCCAGGCGCGCACCAGTGGCATCCAGCACTGGGATATTCGCGCCGCAACTCGCGTGTTCAGCCTCTTCAGCAAACACTGCCGCACTTTTCCCGTCATTCGGCAACCATTGCTCCGGCAACTGCTGCGACGACGATAAAATCACACTACGCTCCAACACGTTCCTCAGCTCCCGCACGTTACCCGGCCAGCGATAGCTTTTCAACAACTGCCAGGCGCGCGGCGATACTTGGCTGACCTTCTTGCCGGCCAGTAAATTGAATTCGGCAATCAAGGCCGGCACCAAATCGTCCAGATCGCCGATGCGCTCGCGCAAACTGGGTAAGCGCAGTTCGAAAACACTCAAACGGTAATAAAGGTCCGAGCGAAACCCACCGTTCTTGACTTCATCCTGCAAATTCCGGTTGGTGGCGGCGATGATGCGGATGTCCACGCCGATTTCCTTCTCCGCCCCCAAGCGACGCAGTTTGCGATCCTCCAGCACTTTCAGTAATTTGGCCTGTAGGTCCAAGGACATTTCGCCGATTTCGTCCAAAAACAAGGTGCCGCGATGGGCTCGCTCGATCAGTCCCCGATGGCGGGCCTTGGCACCGGTGAAGGCGCCGGCTTCGTGACCGAACAGTTCCGATTCGAGCAAATCCTTAGGCAGGGCCGCGCAGTTCAGTTCGATCAGCGGCTCCTTGGCCCGTTCGCTGTTGTAATGCAGAATCCTGGCCGCCAAGCCTTTGCCCGTGCCGGTTTCGCCGGTCAGGATCAACGCGCTATAGGGCACTTGACTGAGTTGGCGCAACATCTCGCCGGTCTGGCGGGTGACAGGACTGTTGCCGAGAAAGGTTTCCGGCGCATAGCGCTTGCCGGCGTTGACCGAGTCGGTCAGAATTCTCCGCTGGGCCTTGGCACTACGCAACGCGCTACGCACCACCATGTCCAGTTGCTCCTGAAGGCAGGGTTTGATCAAAAAATCGAAAGCCCCCAGGCGCAAGGCCCTTACCGAGTCCGGCACGTCGCCGTAACCGGTCAGAAACACCCATTCGCAGTCCGACAAGTTGCCGCGAGTTTCTTCCAGCAAATCCAGACCACTACCGTCCGGCAGGCTAAGGTCGGACAGAATTAGCGACGGCCGCAAATCCGGATTACTTAGAATCACCCGGGCCTGAGCGCAGTCGGCCGCCAACAGAGTCTCGAAACCCAAGCGAGCGTAATAGCGCTGAAGCTCACTACCTAACAAGGCTTCGTCTTCGATGATCAGGATGCTGTCGTTCATAAGTTGGCGAAAGGTGGTGGTGGGCAATTGCGGCCGGTACCGGTTACGGCAGCCGAAGGGCGGATTTAATTTCGCCGAGGTGGCGGCGAGTGAATATCAACTTTACGCAAAAACGGTGCCGGTTACCACCGGATCGGCTCGTGAACCGCCCGATCGGAGGATGTGCGGTCTCAACGGCGCTAGACGTGCCGAATCGGAAAAGGAAGTTCGCCCCGCGATCCGGCCCGATTGCCGGCCGGCAGCCAATTGGGGGAAAATCACCGCCCCGCGTGGTTGAAAGTCACCA
>NZ_JBYMAP010000153.1:0-9825 GCF_057766305.1 Methylomonas sp. BG-2
GCTGCGTCTATACCTAGGATTGCGCGCATCAGTTTTGTCTCGGGTCACAAGGAATTAGATTGCTAACTGTATATCGACTGGCAAATTCGCTTGGGCGGAATAAAGCCCCTATTACAGCCATTCAATCAGATAAAGCGATAGACCGAAACGGGGTCGCTTGCCGCCCCACGCTTTCCAACCATTCACCCTGAACCCGATCCGAGTGATTGCTGGGGATTCGACGATGAAGGGGCATTGTGTTCTGCCGAACCCTAAGTCTATACCAATCCCGTGTTGTTTCACTGAGCAAAGAGCGGTATCAAGATTGCCTTGATAAACGTCTACTTATCGAGATTTGTCGAGGACAATTGCTTGCGACTGCCCCTCAAGTGCCCCACGAGGCTTGCTTGAAATCTCATTTTTACTGTAACTAATTGATTTTAATGGTGCCGGCAATAGGAATCGAACCTACGACCTTCGCGTTACGAGTGCGCTGCTCTACCTGCTGAGCTATGCCGGCTTGGGAGGGGTTATTTGTAGATGGTTTTCGGGTCTTTCAGGACAGGATCGACGGTTTGCCATTCGCCGTCGGCCAAGCTGCGGAAAAAACAGCTTTCCCGGCCGGTGTGGCAGGCGATGCCGCCTTCCTGCTCGACTTTAATCAACACCACATCGGCATCGCAATCGAGTTGGATATCCAGGACTTTCTGCCGGTGACCCGATTCCTCGCCCTTGCGCCACAAGCGCTGACGGGAACGCGACCAGTATACCGCATATCCTTCTTGTTCGGTAAGCGCCAGCGATTCCCGATTCATCCAGGCGAACATCAAAATTCGGCCGCTAAGATGGTCTTGGGCAATGACAGGCACCAAGCCGTCGTCGGTCCAGGCGATTTCGTCCAGCCACGCGCCGCTCACAGTCTGACCTCAATGCCGCGCGATTGCATGTGGCGCTTGGCCTGTTCTATCGTGTATTCGGCGAAGTGGAAGATGCTGGCGGCCAGCACCGCGTCGGCCTTGCCTTGGATAATGCCGTCGGCCAAGTGGTCAAGGTTACCGACGCCGCCGGAGGCGATCACCGGAATTGGCACCGCTTCGCTGATCGCACGGGTCAGCGGTAAATCGAAGCCGGACTTGGTGCCGTCGCGGTCCATGCTGGTCAGCAGGATTTCGCCGGCGCCGTAGCTCTGCATTTTGACGGCCCATTCGACTGCGTCGATGCCGGTCGGCTTGCGGCCGCCGTGGGTGAAAATTTCCCAGCGGTCTACTTCGCCGTCCTGGCTGACTTTCTTGGCGTCGATGGCAACGACGATGCATTGCGAGCCGAATTTATCGGCCGCTTCCTTGACGAATTCCGGCCGAAATACCGCCGCGCTGTTGATGCCGACCTTGTCGGCGCCAGCGTTGAGCATGCGGCGGATGTCGTCCAATACGCGGATGCCGCCGCCGACCGTCAACGGGATGAAGACTTCGCCGGCCACTTGTTCGACGACGTGCACCATCGTCGCCCGGTCGTCGTGGGTGGCGGTGATGTCCAAAAAGGTGATTTCGTCGGCGCCTTCGCGATCGTAACGGCGGGCGATTTCCACCGGATCGCCGGCGTCGCGGATATCGATGAATTTGACGCCCTTGACGACGCGGCCGTTATCGACGTCCAGGCAGGGGATGATGCGTTTGGCTAGGCTCATGGTTCGGGCGTTCAGAGGTCGGCGCCGCTAAAGGATTCAGCCAATTTCTCGCCTTCGGCGAAATCCAGCGTGCCTTCGTAAATGGCCCGGCCGGTGATCGCGCCCATGATGCCCTCGTGGGCTACTTCGCCGAGCGCGCGAATGTCGTCCAGATTGGTGATGCCGCCGGAGGCGATGATCGGGATGTTGACCGCGCGGGCTAGCTTGGCGGTGGCTTCCACATTAACGCCTTGCATCATGCCGTCGCGGGAAATGTCGGTATAAATGATCGCCGAGACACCGTTGGATTCAAACTTTTGCGCCATATCGATCACGTCGTGGCGCGACAGTTTCGACCAGCCGTCGATCGCCACCCGGCCGTCCTTGGCGTCCAGGCCGATGATAATGTGGCCGGGAAATTCGATCGCGACGTCGCGGACGAAGTGCGGCTCGCTGACCGCCTTGGTGCCGATAATCACATATTGCACGCCGGCTTCCAGATAAGCCTGGATCGTGTCTTCGTCGCGGATGCCGCCGCCGATTTGCACCGGCACGTCCGGATAGGCTTCGACGATGGCGTGAATGATTTCGGCATTTTTCGGTCGGCCGGCGAAGGCGCCGTCCAGATCCACCAAATGCAGGCGCTTGGCGCCGGCTTCTACCCAGCGTCCGGCCACCGCTACCGGGTCTTCCGAAAACACGGTGTCGTCTTCCATACGACCTTGACGCAAACGCACACACTTCCCTTCTTTCAAGTCAATTGCGGGTATCAGCAACATAGTTCAATCTCGGAGGTTAAATCACTGGGTCTGTAGTTACATCGGGACTGGAGATCAGGCCTTGCCGTCCCAATGCAAAAAGTTTTGCAACAATTGCAAGCCGACGGTCTGGCTTTTTTCAGGGTGAAATTGCACGGCGAAAACCCGATCCTGGGCCAATGCGCAGGTGAAAGGCGTCGGGTAATCGGCGGTTGCCGCCGCCCGACCGGCGACATCGGGTACGGCATAGTAGCTGTGAACGAAATAAAACCGGCTGTCTTGCGGGATGTTTTCCCACAGCGGGTGGGGTTGTTGGCGGACCCGGTTCCAGCCCATGTGCGGGATTTTCAGCAGCTGGCCGGCGCCGTCGGTCAAATGGTCGGCAAAACGGCGCACATGCCCCGGAATCAGATTCAAGCAGGCGACGCCGTCGTTTTCCTCGCTATCGGTCAGCAGCGCTTGCATGCCCAGGCAAATACCGAGCAGCGGTTTTTCGGCCGCCGTGCTCGCTATCACGTCGGCTAGGCCGCTGCTTTTAAGGGCTTGCATGCAATCGCGAATGGCTCCAACGCCGGGAAACACCACGCGGTCGGCATCGCCGATGATCGCCGGATCGGCGGTGACCCGCACGTCCGCGGCGGGTTCGGCATGCTGAAGCGCTTTGGCGATGGAATGCAGGTTACCCATTCCGTAGTCGATGACGGCAACTGTCGACATAAGTTTGATAAGAGGTCTTGAATCGGGTTGGGCTGAGAAAGTCGGAATTATAGACTGCCTTTGGTGGATGGCATGATGCCGGCCATGCGCTCGTCGTGGCTGATCGCCATTCTGACG
Organism: Methylomonas sp. BG-2; assembly: GCF_057766305.1. Taxonomy (NCBI): domain Bacteria; kingdom Pseudomonadati; phylum Pseudomonadota; class Gammaproteobacteria; order Methylococcales; family Methylococcaceae; genus Methylomonas; species Methylomonas sp. BG-2. Next base: position 3,238 of record NZ_JBYMAP010000153.1, read on the forward strand.
GCGCGGCCGAATGCCTTGAACACGGTCTCGGCGATATGGTGGGCGTTGCCGCCTTTCAGATTGTCGATGTGCAGCGTAACGCCGGCGTGGTTGACGAAGCCTTGGAAAAACTCCTTGAACAAATCGACATCGAAGCTGCCGATCAGCGCGCGCTTGAACTCGACTTCGTAAAACAGGCCGGGCCGGCCGGAGAAATCGACGACGACGCGCGACAGCGACTCGTCCAACGGGCAGTAAGCGTGGCCGTAGCGGAAAATGCCTTTCTTGTCGCCCAGGGCCTTGGCGAACGCCTGGCCCAAGGTGATGCCGATGTCTTCGACGCTGTGGTGGGCGTCGATATGCAGGTCGCCGCGGGATTCGACGTCCAGATCGATCAAGCCGTGCCGGGCTACTTGGTCCAACATATGCTCCAAAAACGGCAGTCCGGTGTTAAACGAGGCCTTGCCGTTGCCGTCGAGATTGACGGCAACCTTGATCTGGGTTTCGAGCGTGTCGCGCTCGACCTGGGCGGTGCGTGGGTTCATACCTGAAAACGATGGGTGACTGCCGGCTAGTTTACGTGAATAAGACGGTTACGCCAAACTCTTGCTGGCAATTTCGTAAACGTCCTTGGACAGATGCTCGGTTTCGACGATACGCCGCAATTCGCGCGTCATCAAGGTTTGCCGGTCGGCGTCGTAACGTCGCCACTGGGCAAAGCCGCTGACCATCCGCGCGGCGATTTGCGGATTCAGCGCATTCAACTCGATGACCCGATCCGCCAAAAACCGGTAACCCGAACCGTCCGCGGCGTGAAAATGCAACGGGTTGGACTGGCTGAACGCACCGACCAGCGACCGCACCCGGTTGGGCGTTTTCATATCGAAGGCCGGATGTTGCATCAAGCGTTGCACGGTGGCGAAGGTCTCGGGCATATGGCAAGTGGCTTGCAAGGTAAACCATTTGTCCACGACCAGCGCCTCGCGTTGCCATTGCCGGTAAAAACTGTCCAGACAATCGGCCTTGGCCGGATTGCGGCTGTTGACGACCGCCGACAGTGCCGCAATCTGGTCGGTCATGTTGCGGGCGCTACGGAACTGCGCTTCGGCCAGTGCGTAACTCTCCGGCTTTTCCAGCGCGGTCAGATAGCCCAGGCAGGCGTTTTTCAAGCGGCGGCGTCCGACCGCGGCGGCATCGAAACAGCCTGACTCGTCCTTATGGTGTTCGGCGTACAAGCGTTGGAATTCGTCGGCTAGCGCGGTCGCCAGCGACAGGCGCACGAATTCGCGGGCCTGGTGGATGGCTTCGACATCTACCACGGCCATTTGGCCGCCCAAATAAGCTTCGTCGGGCAAACTCAGCAACAGCGCGCGGTAGGATAGATCGGTGCCGCCGTCGGCCAGAATCGCCCGGAATGCCTCGAGCAATACCGGATTGGTCGCCAGCGCCCGGCCGGCGCGGATGTCGGCGATCAGTCCGAAAATAATCCGCGAAATCAATTGCTGGCCGGCTTCCCAGCGATTGAAGGTATCGCCGTCGTAACTGAGCAAGAACGCCAGTTCTTCCGGGCTGCGGTCAATCTTCAAGGTCACCGGCGCCGAGAAGCCGCGCAGCAGCGACACGACCGGCTGTTCGGTCAAGCCCTCGAACACAAAGCTTTGTTCGGCCTCGGTCAGGCTCAAGGTCGTTTCTTCGCGGGTTTCGCCTTGGTAACAAAAGCGGGCCGCGCTGCCGTCCGCCGCCAGCAAGCCCAGCTTGATCGGCACATGCAGCGGTAATTTTTCCGGCTGATTCGGCGTCGGCGGACAGCTTTGCTTGACGGTCAACGTCAACCCGCCGGCGCCGAACGCTTGCTCGACCTGCAACACCGGCGTGCCGGCCTGCGAATACCAGCGGCGGAATTGGCTCAGCTCGACGCCGTTGGCGTCTTCCATCGCCTTGACGAAGTCCTCGCAAGTCACCGCCTGGCCGTCGTGGCGCCGGAAATACAGGTCGCAGCCTTGGCGAAATCCAGATGCGCCCAACAGTGTGTGCAGCATGCGCACCACTTCCGCGCCTTTTTCGTAGACGGTCAGCGTATAAAAATTGTTGATTTCGATATAGGCTTCCGGCCGAATCGGATGGGCCAGCGGACCGGCATCCTCGGCGAACTGGCGGGTGCGCAGCATGTTAACGTCTTCGATGCGCTTGACCGCCGGCGACGAGCGATCGCCGCTGAATTGCTGGTCGCGAAACACCGTGAAGCCTTCCTTCAGGCTCAACTGAAACCAGTCGCGGCAGGTTACCCGGTTGCCGGACCAGTTGTGGAAGTACTCGTGGCCGATCACGCCCTCGATGTGTTCGTAATCGCTATCGGTCGCGGTATCCGGCCGGGCCAGCACGAACTTGGTGTTGAAAACGTTCAAGCCCTTGTTTTCCATCGCCCCCATATTGAAATGGTCGACCGCGACGATCATGTACAAATCCAGGTCGTATTCCAGACCGTAGGTGTCTTCGTCCCAGCGCATCGCGTTTTTCAGCGATTGCATCGCATGGCCGCATTTATCGACGTTGTGGGCCTCGACGAAAATTTCCAGCGCGATGCGCCGGCCGCTCATCGTCGTGAAGTCGTCGGCGACGCATTCGAGTTGGCCGGCCACCAACGCAAACAAATAGCAGGGTTTGGCGAAAGGGTCTTCCCACGCCACCCAATGCCGGCCGTCGTCCAGTTGGCCGGCGCCGATCTTGTTGCCGTTGGACAGCAACACCGGATATTGGGCTTTGTCGGCGATCAGCTTGGTGCTAAAGCGGCTCATCACGTCCGGCCTATCCAGAAACCAGGTGATCTTGCGAAAACCTTGCGCTTCGCACTGGGTGCACAACATGCTGCTGGACAGATACAGGCCTTCCAGCGCGGTGTTGGCTTGCGGGTCGATGATGTTTTCGATGTCGATTCGGAACGGCCGGTCGCCGGGCACCCGGTGTATCGTCAGGGTTTCGTCGCTCAGCGTGTAGTCGCCGGCGACCAGTGCTTGGCCGTCCAGCGCGATACCAACCAGCAGCAGTTCTTCGCCGAACAGCGTCAGCGCCTCGCCCGAGCTGCGGCTGTCGGGGTTGCGCCGAACGTCGAGGCCGGCGCGGACCACGGTGCGTTGTTCGTCCAACTCGAAAACCAATTCGACCTGATCGATCAAATAGTCCGGCGGGGTGTAGTCTTTCAGGTAAACGGTTTGCGGGGTGGCGTCGCGCATGCTTATCGGTCGTCGGTTTTCACCGGTTGGGGTTTAGGAGAAATCAGCCAATAGGTCAGACCCAGGGCCAGGATCACCGCCGCGATCGCGACGATGTAATGCCATTCGAGTTCCTTGAAGTCCAGCATGATGACCTTCCTGGCCACGGCCATCAACGCGGTGGCGATCACCATTTTGATCGGCAGCGCGTCGTGTTTGATATAAACGGTGATGTTGACGAAAATTTCGATCGCGATCAGCACCGCCATGAACGAGCCGAAGATTACCAGAATATCGGAGACGGTCAGCATCATGAACGGCGCTTCGACCAGTTTTTGAAACATCACGTAGGCAACGTCGGCGACGCCCCACAGGATCACCAACACCATCAACACCGCGAGAATGCGCACCGCCAAATGGATCACCGCGTGCAAGACTTTAATCATCGCGTCTTCGGCCGGCGGCGGCAGTTTGACGTCGCCGTCGCTATCGCGGGGATTTCGCACGCCGCTAGTGCGGGGAGCGGGCGCTGCTGTGGGCGCGCTGGGGCGAACGGGCGGTTTATCCATCGGAACCTCCAGAGTGTTGTAGGGCTGCTTTGGCGATGGCCGCCCAAGCCAGTAGAAAAGCAACGCCGCCGAACGGCGTAATCATGCCCAACCAGCTTAGATTAAAAATCGCCAACAGATACAAACTGCCGGAAAACAGAACGATGCCGATCAGCAAACACCAGCCCGCCCAGCGTAAGCTTGGGTGTTCCGGCAGGGTGCCGACCAGCGCCAAGGCCAGCGTATGCCACATTTGGTAGCTTACCGCGGTTTTATAGATGTCAGCGCCGTGTTCGGACAAGATATTTTTCAGCCCGTGCGCGCCGAACGCGCCCAGGCCGACGCCGAGGAAGCCGAAAATCGCGGCGTAAAACAAAAACCGGCGTTGGTTCATTTCTCCAACAGCCTTGGCATCAATTGCACCAGATTGCAGGGCCGGGTGCGGTAATCCAACTGATCCTTGATCAGCGCGTCCCAGGCGGTGCGGCAGGCGCCGGCTGAGCCGGGCACGCAGAAAATATAGGTGGCGTTGGCAACGCCGGCCAGCGCCCGCGATTGTACCGTCGAGCTTTTGATGTCCTGGTAGGAAATCATCCGGAACACTTCTCCGAAACCGTCCAAGACCTTGTCCAGCAATGGCTTCACCGCTTCTGGCGTGCCGTCGCGGCCGGTGATGCCGGTGCCGCCGGTGGTAATCACGGCGTTGACGTTCGCGTCCGCGATCCATTGGCTGATCGCCGCGCGAATTTGATAAATATCGTCGGGGACGATGCGTTTTTCATGCAGTTGATGACCGGCAGCCAGCAGACCGTCCACCAAGGTCTTGCCGGACACGTCGTCCGCCTCGGTGCGGGTATCGGACACGGTCAATATCGCGATATTGATTGGAATGAATGCTCTGCTGTCGCTCACGACGCCTGCTCCGGATTGGCAATGGTCCCGCATTCTAAGAAACCCGCGCCGGCACTGCAAGCGCCGTTCCCCGGCGCATTCGGCGAATGCCAGGTCTTCAAAATCGGCTATGCTGTCGATTCCGCCGATTGCCGGCCCGCCTATGCCACCGCCGCATCCAAATCCGCCATGCTTCCGCCCAATTCCCGCTACGAAAAACTGGCCAGTCTGGCCGCGTTCTGTTTGCTGTTGTTTGCCTGCTATCAGGTGTTGCGGCCGTTTTTTTTCGACCTGTTATGGGCGGCCATTCTTTGTTACGTGACTTGGCCGCTGTATAGCCGTTTGCGGACCTGGAATTTGAGCGCCAACCGGGCCGCGATTGCGATGGTGCTGCCGATCGGGGCGCTGTTGCTGACGCCGTTCGCGGCGGCCGGCTTTACGTTTACCGACGACATCAATCGGATGTTGCAATGGTTGAACCAAAGCGCTCACGAATGGCCGGCGCCGCCGGTCTGGCTGCGCGGCTTGCCGCTGATTGGCGACAGCGCGGCCGATACTTGGCTGGCCTTCGGCGAGGACTCCAGCCGCATCGTCAATTTTGCCCGCCAATACGCGCTCGGCGCCGGCGGCTGGCTGTTGCAACAAAGCATCGGTCTGGCCGGGGAATTGTTGCATCTGGGATTGAGCATTCTGGTGCTGTTCTTCTTCTACCGCGACGGCGAGCATGTCGCCGGCCATGTGGTGATCGCGGTCGAACGTTTGGCGGGCGAACGTACCCAGCGCATTCTGCACATCATCCGTACCAGTTTGCTGGCGGTGGTTTACGGCATCCTCGGCACCGCGCTGGTACAAGCACTGGCGTCGATGCTCGGTTTCGTGATTGCCGGCGTGCCTTACGCCTTCGTATTGGGTGTGGCCGCTTTCTTTTTGATGATCATCCCGGCCGCCGGCACCGTGGTTTGGCTGCCGATTTCGTTATGGTTACTGGCGGAAGGCGAAACCGGTTGGGCCATCTTTATCGCGGTCTGGTTTTTGGCCTTCGTTGGCACGATCGATAACTGGTTACGGCCGTTGTTGATCAGCCGAGAGGTCGAGCTGCCGTTTGTGTTGATCGTATTCGGCATCTTCGGCGGTCTGTTGGCATTCGGCTTTATCGGCGTCTTTCTGGGGCCGACGCTATTGGCGACCAGTTACGCGCTGTTGTTGGATTGGTTGATCCGCACCGAACAGGAAAGCCAGTCTGAATCCGTCAATCCGGCGGACGACGGCAAGGCCTAAACGGTGGCTGTTCAGATCGGCGCCGACCCTCTAAAATCGCGCCAGTCACTTTTATTAGACCTGTTTGCCTGACGACGCCCATGGCCTGTTGCGACGACCCGACCGAGCCGAAAAAACTCGACCGCCGCGAGCTGATCCGGTTGCAGGAACAGTACGGCGAATTGGTTCGCGACCTGATGACCGAAGATCCCGAACGGGTGATTCTCAAACTGTTGAGCCATGGTAATGCCTATCTGACCGAACTGGCCGCGTTGCGGGCGCATCACGTCTCGGTCAGGTTAAGAGCGATTGCCTTGTTGGAAAAACCGAGTCGCGCGGTACTGGAACGGATTGCCGCAACCGAGGCGGATAGCGAGTTCGGCAGGGCGGCGCACGTCAGGTTGCTGGTGCTCGGACCGGAATAAATTTCGCGATGAGCCACGCTACCTCATTTGGGGTTTATCGCTCATTCTGAAAATGGCTGGTGTATTACTTGGGGTTGGAGTATTGGCCTTGCCGTTGGTAATGACTGCCGCACGCCAAAACTCTGGCGGATTGCGCGAGGGCATATTAAATATGGAAAGAAAATATTCTGATTTTTTTATAAATTCCAGTCCATTATTTGGAGAGGGGTTATGAGCAACAAGGACATGAATTCGCCGGCTATGCAGAAACAGTCCGGGTCTAAGCCAAGGATATTGGTG
>NZ_JBYMAP010000154.1:0-9779 GCF_057766305.1 Methylomonas sp. BG-2
GGATGAACGGTTTTATCCGGTACGGCCTGAGCGCATTGGCATTTCGTCCGGGCTTGCGGCCGCACAGGCCGAATGGCTGCGGAGTTGTTTACCGGCGCGACTAGCCGGGTTCTTTCAATGCAAGCCAAGTTGTCTGGGGGGCGATCCTTTCAGTGCGGGAAAGCGGATTGCGCCGGCCGATCATTGGCCGATCTCAAGAGTGGCTACGGCCGGCTGACTTGAATCGCCCGTGCCTCCCAAGTGTTCAGTCGTCGGGGCTGGTCACCGGGGAGCGCATCAGCACCAGCACCAACACGACCGCCGGCAGACCGATTACGGCTGAATATACGAAAAAGGCGTGGTAGCCGAACTGTGCGACCACTTCGCCGGAGATGCTGCCGATTAATTTGGCTGGCAAGGTCATCAACGAGCTGAACAATGCGTATTGGGTGGCGGTGTAGGCCGTGTTGGTCAGGCTGGACAGGTAGGCGATGAAAGCCGCCGAGGCAATGCCGCCACTGAGGTTGTCGGCACTGATTACGCCCGCCAATAAGCGGGTATCCGGTTCGACAACCGCCAATGCGGCGAACAGCAGATTGGTGGCCGCGACAATCACGGCCCCGAGCAACAGCGGCCGCATGATGCCGAACTTCATCACCAGGACGCCGCCCAACGATGTGCCGAGTATGGTCATGAAAAAGCCGAAAATTTTGCTGACGTCGGCAATGTCCTTTTTACTGAAACCCAGTTCCAGGTAAAAGGGGTTTGCCATCACGCCCATCGCGATATCGCTCATCTTGTAAACCGCGATCAGCGCCAATATCAGTAAGCCGGTTCTGCCGTTTCGCTGAAAAAACTCGACAAACGGACTGAGTACCGCGTCCGACAGCCAAGCCGCCAATCGCTTCAGCGGCGACGATCCATCGGCAATTCCCAGCGCCGTTTCGAGCGAGGCTTCCAGCTGCCGCTCTCCGGAAGCTGGGTCGCGAGCAGGCTCTTTGACCAGCAGGGTTGTGAGAATGCCCAACAACATCGACGCGGCCATCACTTGGTAAGCCAAGCGCCAGCTGGCGAATTCGGCGATATAAAAAACGCCGGCACCGGCGGCCAATAGCGACAAGCGGTATCCGAACACATACATGGCCGCCATCGCGCCTTGAAAGCGGGCCGCGGCCGCCTCGATTCTATAGGCGTCGATGGCGATATCCTGGGTCGCCGAGCAAAAAGCCACTAACACGGCCAACAATGCGACATCCGCCAAGTGACCAACCACGTCGGCACCGCTAATCGCACAAAGTCCAGCCGCAATCCCAATTTGCGCGCACAATATCCAGCTACGCCGCCGCCCCAGCCAACTATCCAAGAACGGTAGCGGCAGATGATCGACCACCGGCGCCCACAACACTTTGACGGAATATGCGACGCCGACCAAGCTGAAGTAGCCGATGACCGACAAGTCGACGTGTTCGTCGGCCAGCCAAGCGGAGAGCGTGGTCGAAATCAACGAAAAAGGCAGGCCGGCCGAAAATCCGAGAAAGATCATCGCCGCGACTCGCGGCCGGGTATAAACAAAAAAAGCGCCGTGCCAACTACCGGAAGTATTTGACACGCGCTTTCCTTGGTTTACAACGTCAATCCGACCGACGGCATTTAGCCGTTGATCAGATAGTGCGTCAAGATACTAGCGGCATAACCGGCGGCGATCACCGGCGTCCATTTCAAGTGGCTGAAGAAGGTGTATTTGTGGTTGGACTGGCCCATCAGCGCCACGCCGGCCGCCGAACCAACCGAAAACAGCGAGCCGCCGACGCCGGCCGTCAATGTCACCAGCAACCATTGGTACAAGTCCATGTCCAGGTTCATGTTCAACACCGCGAACATCACCGGAATGTTATCGACAACAGCCGAAATGACGCCGACCAGAATGTTGGCGGTGGTTTGGCCCAAGCCGTCGTACATCGCGGCGGACAGCAGCTCCAGATAGCCGATGTAACCCAGGCCGCCGACCGCGAATACCACGCCAAAGAAGAACAACAAGGTATCCCATTCCGCTTCTTTGACCCGGTCAAATACGTCAAGACGTACTTCGTCTTCCGAGGCGAAGCGAACTTTGATGTAATAAATGAACAACATCAAAATCGATAGGCCCGCCATCATGCCCATGAACGGCGGCAAATGCAGAAACTGCTTGAAACTGACCGCTAAGCCGATCGTGATACCAAACAAGCCGCAAACCACCCAGCCGCCGGGTTTCAATTGAACCGCGGCTTCGTTGGTTGCTTCCGGTTGCCCGTTGGGTACCGCTTGCGCCATGAAAAACGCAGGCACCACGAAATTTACGACCGAAGGAATGAACAGCTTGAAGAAATCGAAAAACTCGGCATACCCGGCTTGCCAAACCATCAAGGTGGTAATGTCGCCGAACGGACAAAACGCACCGCCGGCATTCGCGGCGATAACCAGGTTGACGAAACCGACAGAAACGAACTTTTCGTTATCCGCGCCAACCGCCATCACCACGGCGCCGACCAACAACGCCGAAGTCAGGTTGTCGGCCACCGAGGACAGGAAAAACGTGATGATGCCGGTAATCCAAAACAACTGCTTGTAACCGAATTGCTTTCTGATTAACCAGGACCGCAACGCCTCGAACACATTACGTTCGGCCATGGTATTGATATAAGTCATCGCCACCAGCAAGAACAGCATCAGTTCGGCGTATTCCTTCAGGTCGTGCTCGAACGCGCTGTGCAGTTCCTCGCCGGATACGCCGGCGTCGTGAGCCAAGATGGCCACGTGCGCCCAAATGACCGCCGCCGCGAAGATGACCGGCTTGGATTTACGCAAATGGGTAAATTCCTCGGCCATCACGAAGCCGTAGGCAACCAGGAAAATCAGAACGGTATAGATGCCCCGCTCGGTTCCGGTCAGGCCTAGATTCTTAAATTCTTCGGCCATGGCGAGTTCCGGTAGGAACAACAAACCGGCCAAAATCAACAGTGCGCGCAACAAGATAGCCCCCTTATCCTCTGTATTTCTAGTCGTTATCAAAAGTGGAAAAATCTAACCGGGCATGGTACCACCATACAATATTCTTTGTCATTTAATCCCAGCGAGTATAATATTCAAATACCTATCAAATCAGTCAGTAAAGCGATTTACCCATCTAAATGTATCAATACAATCAAAGAGATCAAACACTTATCGAAGAGCGGGTCCGCCAGTTTCGGGGGCAGACCGAACGCTTTTTGAACGGCGAACTGGACCCCGATCAGTTTCGCGCGTTGCGCCTGATGAACGGCCTTTATATTCAAACGCATGCGCCGATGTTGCGCGTCGCGGTGCCTTATGGCTTGCTGTCGGCAAAGCAGCTGCGCAAACTTGCGTCGGTGGCGCGCGATTACGATCGCGGCTATTGCCATTTCACGACACGCCAAAACGTTCAATACAATTGGCCGGAACTTTCCCGAGTACCCGACTTGCTGGCCGAGCTAGCGACCGTGCAAATGCACGCGATTCAAACCAGCGGCAACTGCCTGCGCAACACGACATCCGATCATCTAGCCGGCATTTGTCGGGACGAAATCGAAGATCCGCGTCCTTATTGCGAAATTATCCGGCAATGGACGACTCTGCACCCGGAGTTTGCCTATTTGCCGCGCAAATTCAAAATCGCCGTCAGTGGCGCTGGCCATGATCGCGCCGCCGTGCAATTTCACGACATCGGCGTCTACCTGATAAAAAACGAGCAGGGCGAAGTCGGATTTAGAATCTTGGCGGGCGGCGGCTTGGGCAGAACGCCGATTATCGGTCAAACCGTCAAAGGCTTTCTGGAGAAAAGGCATTTGCTGTCCTACTTGGAAGCGATTGTGCGGATTTACAATTTGTTTGGTCGCCGCGACAACAAATACAAGGCCCGCATCAAGATTTTGGTCAAGGAAACCGGGCTGGAGAAATTCACCGCGATGGTCGAGGCGGAATGGCTGAGAATCCGCGATTCTTTGGTGCTCAGCGACGAACGCATCGCGGAAATCAAAGCTCAATTCGCGCCGCCGCCCTACCGTGATTTCGCCGGCGACGATGCCGACTTTTTGAGAATGCAAGCCGAGGACGGCCGTTTTGAAAAGTGGGTCAAGCACAATACCGTCGAACACAAAGTTCCCGGCTATCGCGGGGTTTACGTGTCTTTGAAAGCGCCGGATTCGCCGCCCGGCGATGTTACGGCGGAGCAGTTGGACGCGCTGGCCGACCTTGCCGATCGTTTCAGCTTTGGTGAAATCAGAAGCACTCACCGACAAAATCTGGTGTTGGCCGATGTTGAGCAAGCCAGTCTCCATGAGCTCTGGCGGCATTTGGACGGCCTCAAGCTGGCCACGCCGAATATCGGCACCGTCACAGACATGATCTGCTGCCCTGGGTTGGATTTTTGCTCGCTGGCCAATGCGGGATCGATCGGTGTCGCGAAAGAAATCAACGAAGCCCTGGATGATATCGATTACATTCATGACATCGGCGATTTGAAAATCAACATGTCGGGCTGCATGAACGGTTGTGCCCATCAAAGCGTGGGACACATCGGTATTCTGGGTGTCGATAAGCATGGCGAGGAGTGGTACCAAATCACGCTGGGCGGCTCGTCGGAAAATAGCGCCGCGATCGGCGAACGCCTGGGGCCGGCGATCGCCAAAGCCCAAATCACCGCCGCGATCACAACCATACTCGATGTTTACCTACAACAGCGTCAGGAAGACGAGGCTTTTCTGCAAACCGTCTACCGCGTCGGCCTGGAACCATTCAAAGCAAAAGTTTATGCAAATCATTAAAGACCGAACATTAATCACGGACGCTTGGCGGTTTCTCGCCGACGATGCCGAGATCGCCGGCGAGAGCGACGTCACCGTGACTCTCCAGCGCTGGCTGAACGACAAAGCCGTCCTGTCCGGCCGCGTCGGTCGGACCGGCGTGCGCATCGAGCCCGGCGACGATATCGGCGACCTCGCCGACGACTTGCCCAATCTGCCGCTGATCGAGGTGAATTTTCCTGCTTTCACGGACGGTCGCGGCTTTTCCCTGACTCGACTGTTGCGCGATAAATACGGGTACCAGGGAGAAATCAGGGCTGTCGGCCAGTTTTCGGCGGACCAGGTTTTTTACCTGTCCCGAGTGGGCATTGATACCTTCGCGCTCGCGGACGAGGCGCAAACCCAGGTTGCCTTGGCAGCGCTTGACGACTTTAGCGTTGCCTATCAACTGTCGGCTCGCTGACCCCGCGCCTGCGACTGGCGCGGACGGTTAAACGCCGCTCGCAATCAAACAAAAACCCGGCGGCCTCGCGGCCAGCCGGGTTTTTTGTGACGCTACGTCGCCGTCTATTTCTTCATGATGGCGATGCCTTTCAGCAAATTCAGCGCCTCATGCAACGGGTAATCGCGCACTTCGGTTTCAGTGTCGCCGCCGTCTTTTTGTAACAAGTCCTTGTCGTCCTCGTCCGCTTTTTTATCCGGTTTCGCATTCCCGTTGGTCAAATGGTGGGTCAAATCAGCCTCCTTGATCGACTCTAATTTGGCCTTATCCAAAGCTTCCAGCTTGAAGCGGGCCAGCGTAACGTCGGGCTCGATGCCTTCCGCCTGGATGGACCGGCCGGAGGGCGTGAAATAACGGGCCGTTGTCAGCTTGACCGCCGCGCCATTGCTGGTCGGCAGTATGGTTTGCACGGAACCCTTGCCGAACGATTTCTCGCCCATGATGATTGCGCGCTTATGGTCTTGCAGCGCGCCGGCGACGATTTCGGATGCCGAAGCCGAGCCGCCGTTGATCAGCACGACGATGGGCGCGCCGTTAATAACGTCGTCCGGCGTCGCGTTAAAACGCATTTCAGAGTTTTTGATCCGGCCTTCGGTGTAGACGATCAGGCCGGACTCGATAAAGGCATCGCTGACATCGACCGCCGCGTTCAACACGCCGCCGGGGTTATTCCGCAAGTCCAACACCAAGCCTTTCAGCGGGCCTTCGTTTTCTTTTTTCAGCTCGTCCAGCGCGTCCAGCAAGCCTTGACCGGTGCCGGATTGAAAGCTGCTGATTCGCAAATAGCCGTAGTTTTTCTCCAGCAACCGGTTTTTGACGCTTTTAACCTTGATGATGTCGCGGGTCAGCGTAAATTTCAACGGCGCTTCCTCGCCTTCGCGAATGACCGTCAACACGATGTCGGTACCCGGCTCGCCACGCATTACTTTCACCGCGTCCGCCAGCGTCATCCCCTTGACCGGCTTGTCATCCAGGCGCACGATCAAATCGCCCGCCTTGATGCCGGCTTTTTGAGCGGGCGTATCGTCGATAGGCGAAACCACTTTGACAAATCCGTTCTCCATCCCGACTTCGATGCCCAGCCCGCCAAACTGGCCGGTGGTGCCTTCCTGTAGTTCCTTATATTCCTCGCTGGCCAGATAAGCCGAATGCGGATCGAGGCCGGACAGCATGCCGCGAATCGCATCCTCCAGTAGCTTTTTATCGGATACCGGTTCGACGTAATCCTGTTTGATCCGACCGAAGATTTCGGTAAACGTCCTCAACTCGTCGAACGGCAACGATTGCAGGTCGTCGGCCTTGGCGGCCGGCGCGGGCTTCTCCGCCAACACGCTGCTGCACAGGCTGATCGCCGAGCCCAAAATAAAGCCGACCAGTAAAATTAAAAGATTTCTGTTATTTAACATTTGTTTAAAAACTCCAACGACCTGATTCCTGTAAATAGTTAACCCTTGGCCGGATTCCGGCACCACAGTGCTGGGTCTACGGGCCGGCCTTGCTTCCTGATCCCAAAATACAACGATGCCTGAGAGCGTCCACCGCTGCGTCCTACCGAGGCCAATATGTCGCCGGACTTGACCTGATCGCCGACGCGCTTGTGTAAACTTTGGTTGAACGCGTACAAACTTAAATAACCGTGTCCGTGATCGATGATGATCATCAATCCGTAACCGCGCAACCAATCGGCGAATACAACCCGACCGGCAGTGATTGCCCGAATGTCGGCTCCCTCGGGCGCGCTGATGACCACGCCGTCCCAGGCGGTTTCGTATCTCCGTGAACCGAAGCGCTCGAGGATCGCACCTTGCACGGGCCAAGGCAAGCGGCCTTGCAATTCCGAGAAGGGTTGGCGCGCCGCTTCCGGTTCCTTGGCGGAGCGAATCTGCTCCCTAGGCATTTCCGGCTTTTTGAGCGGGCTGGGTGCCGGAGGTTCCGGCGCTGGCGGGGAAACTCTTTCGGCATTATCATCAGTTTTTTGCAACGATGCCACCAACGCCTGCAATTTTTTCTCGTCACCGATTAAGCGCGCCAGCAAATGCTGCTTCTCGGCATGCTCCTTGTCCAGGCTCGCCAGCACTTGTTCGCGCTGAGCTTTCAGTGCCAGCATGGACTCGGTTTCCTGCTGTTTCTTTTCCAGCGCGACTTGCAGCAGTTGGGATTCCGTGTCTTTCCGCGCCTCCAACTGCCTGAGTGTGCGACTGTCTTCCGTGATGGCCTGCAGTTTCTGTAACCGCGCCTTACCGATGTAGTCCGAATACACGCGCATCCGCCCTGACAGGGCCGGGTCTCGCTGGTTCAGCACGACTTGCAAGCCTTTGCCATCTCCGCCCATTGCATAGATCGCTCGGATCAATCCCGCCAATCCCTTTTCCTGATTACGCAAATTCTTTTGAGTGTCGGCGAGCTTGGTTCGAATCTCTTGCAGCGATTGCTCATGCGCCTTGATCTCCAGGCGAATGGAGCGCAACGCGTCCGCGGCCTCGCCATATTGCCGTTCCAGTTTTTGCAGCTGATCTAACAATCGACCTTTTTCCGCTTCCAGTTCGCGCACATCCTCGCCGACGTTTTGAATCTTGCCTTGGATCCGTGCCAAGTCGCGATTGTCGGCGTTCTCGGCGCAAACCGGAATGACCGGCCCCAATCCAGCCAGAAGAATGCACAAACGCAGGCAAATACGCATGGCTCAAGCCGCTACCGGAACGGGAGGGGGTGTCCGCGTCAAAACGGACGCGCTCGGCGGATTCGTCCCGATACAGAAACCGTGCTCGCTCCTTGACTTGCAAGCGGGAGCCGAAATCCGCGTGGTTTTACGCTTTGCCATTCATGGGCCACTTATTTTTAGGGGAAAATTGCGTCGCCATTCAACGGATTTGTGTTCAGACTATATTTTGGCGGCCATGAGCCAAGGTATTGAATTCGAAGGCCCACTCTGTTAGATTTGCACGCCTTTGACTGTTGCGATTCCTGGCGATAGGCCATGGGCTTGCGCGCCGACATTATATCAGCACAGACATTGTGTCATCGCTTGAAAAGCACCTGACTTGCCGCCCAACTCTTAGCTCACTCCGGTATCAATGGAAGAAACAGACCACAGCAATTCCTACGACGACAAGGACATCAGTCGCGCCGCCTGTTGCCTGAAAGCGATGTCTCACCCGTTACGCCTGAAAATTCTATGCGTGTTGGGCAGCAACTCAATCAGCGTTCAGGATATTGTGGAGCAGGTGGGCACCAGTCAAAGCAATATTTCCCAACATTTGGCCATTCTGCGTGATAAAGGCATCCTTGATTATAAAAAGGAAGCAAATCGCGTTTACTACTTCATCGACGACGAACGCGTCATACACCTGATCCAAATGATGCGTAGCGTGTTTTGCAGTACTTGAATTCTTTTCCGAAACTTTAACTCAATTTAACGATGGACCAATATATCGAATTTGCCACCAACCACTACTTGCTTGCCTTTTCGCTGGTCTGCGTCATTTTTTTGCTGATCCAGGATTTGCTCTCCAACTCGTTCAATAAATACGAAAACATTTCCCCGCTGATTGCGGTAACCAAGATGGATAACAGCAACAGCGTGGTGGTGGATGTCCGGGAGCTGAATGAATTCGGCAAAAGTCACATCGAGAACGCCATCAATATTCCATTGGGCAAGCTGGAGGAGAAACTCGCTTCGCTGGAAAAGCACAAGCAACACCCGGTTATCGTTACCTGTCAAACCGGTGCGCGTTCGGCGGCGGCCTGCAAGACGCTGACCAAGGCGGGCTTCGAGCAAGTATTTAATATGACCGGCGGAATGCAGTCCTGGGAAGACTATAAGCTGCCGGTCAAAATCAGCAAGACCCAATCCTAACCCACAACACCGAAGGGAAACTCATGGCCGAAATCAACGCCCAGACCGACAAACAGTTCGTCATTCAAAAGATTTATACCAAGGACATTTCTTTTGAAACCCCCAACGCGCCGAAAATCTTCACCCAAAAATGGGAGCCTACGCTCGACTTGAACCTCGGCACTCATGTGAATGCGATCGACACCTCGGTTTACGAAGTGTCGCTGACATTGACGGTGACCGTCAAAGTGGGCGAGGCCACTGCTTTTTTGGTTGAAGTCAATCAGTCCGGCATTTTCATGATCGCCGGCTTCACTGATCAGGAAATGGGGCCGATGTTGGGCAGTTTCTGCCCGAATATCCTGTTTCCTTATGCTCGCGAAGTAATATCCGACTTGGTCAGCAAGGGCGGCTTCCCGCAATTGATTTTGGCTCCGGTCAATTTTGACGCGCTATATATGCAACAACTTCAACAAGCTCAGGCTCAACAAGCTCCTGAAGACAAAACCTTAAACTAAGCCAGCGTTAATGCCGCCCGCGATCAGCATACTCGGTGCCGGTTCATGGGGAACGGCCCTGGCGATTCAAGCCGCCAGAAACGGCGGTGCCGCCATGTTGTGGGCTCACAATCCACAGCATGCGGCCGACTTAAGTATCAATC
>NZ_JBYMAP010000155.1:0-9761 GCF_057766305.1 Methylomonas sp. BG-2
TCGCCCCGGCTCCCGCGCCGCCGCCGCCGATGGTCGTACCGCTACCAGCGGTACCGCCAGCTCCGCCGGCTGCAAAACCGCCTGTGGCGCTGCCGCCGGCACCGCCGGTCGCGGTCCCGCCGTTACCGGCCTGTCCGGCAATGCTCGAAAAACCACCCTTTCCGCCCGAACCAGAGCCACCGGCACTGCCGGCGTGACTCCCGTCATAATCTCCACCGTTACCGCCGCCCTTGCCGCTAAAACCGCCGCCGCCCCCGCCACCGTAACCGTAACCACTACCGCCGCCGTTACCGCCGCCGCCCGCCGCGACGTTACCGGTGATCGACGAATGATTGATCGTCAGCGTGCCGCCAGTCACGGAAAGCCCAGCTCCCAATGCATCGCCGCCGTTGACGCTGTTATACGCGCCGCCGTTACCCGATACCAAACCGTGAGTGATGGTCAAACCATCCAATGTCACGGTACCGCTGGTGATCGAAAACACTCGGCTGTTGTAATTGGCGTCGACGGTGACGTCCGCGCTACCGTTGTCGTCCAAGTCGCCGTCTATCGTCAAATTTTTGTTGATACTTAGCTGGCCGCTGGACAAGGTAATCGTCATACCGGCATTGAACGTAATCGTGTCGCCGGACGTCGCCGACGCGATCGCGGCGCGCAGCGAGCCGGCACCGCTGTCGTTGTTGTTGGTCACGGTGACCGTAGCCAAGCTATAGTCATAATCCGCCAATGCCGACGCTTCGAAGGGCGCCGGCGCGGCTAGTTCGCCGGTGCGCACTTCCAAGTCCCAATCGCCGCCCGCGCCGGTGCGGTCGTCGGAGACCGCCACATCGGCGCCGGTCGAATCGGCCAGGGCTTGAGCGAACGCGGCGCCGTCGGCGCCCCGTCCCAGGTTGCAGGAATAGATTTGCAGACCGCCGTCGGCCGCCAACGCCTTGCCTATCGTAGCGAGTTGCGCGGCGTGGTCGGCGATCGATTCATTGTTCAGCCAGGCATTGCCCAACCAAACGTTGGCCTCGCCGCCTTCGGCGACAATCGAAATCGCCGCAATGTCGCGGCGATCCGCCAAATAATCGGCCATCTGTTGCACGCCGTCGCGGCCGGCCTGCAACATCACGACTTCGGCGCGCGGATCGGCGCCGGCCAGCAAGGTATCCGCGTCCCGTACCCGGCTATCGACAAAGATGACGGTGGAAGATGGCTCGGCGGCGGCTTCCGGATAATGGCAGGCCGCCGCGGCATCCAGCAAATGTTGCGCGTCCAGCGCCGACGGCGGCTGGTCGGCGGTCGGCGCCGCGTCGGCCTGAGCAGCGTCGGCGCTGACCGCCGCCGCGCCGTCGAACAGAATACGCGGTTCCAAGGCCCAGGCGCGTAGGCTGGAAGCCGGCGCGGGACGACGGGTCTGGACCGAACCGGCGGGGTGGTTACGCTGGAATAGCTTCATGATGTTGTCCCCAAAATCGACGATGGCTAAACTGTTTCCGGCTCAAGCACGGCCGAGGCGCGCTGAACGGAAATCACGTGGGCGCGACTGCTGCGGCCGTCGCGCCAAAATGCCATATTGGCGTACTGCTCGAACAAATCCGGCGGCAGAATGGTGGCCCGGTTCTCCAGACTGACTTGCGGCCGAATGCTGTGCAGCCCGGACAAGCCCAGATTATTGTCGAAGGCCGGCGCGTCGTAATGCAGATTGGCGAAATCGTGCGGAAAAGCAGACTCGCCCAGAAAATCGTAAATCAACGGCACGACCTTGTCGGGCGCCCGCGCCAGCAAGTCGTATTCGACGACCAGCAGCGAAGCCGCCTGTTCGCCGTAAAAGGCTTCCTTTAGCGCCGACCAGGCGAAGCCGACCAAGCGATTGCGTTGCGCCAAGGTTTCAACCCGGCTGTAGACGGTGTTGCGCTCGGCATCGTCTGCAAACAAGCGGCTGTTTTCGTAGGGACTGGCCCGGTACAAGCGTTCCAGGCTGTCCATAATCCAAGCCACGTTGCGGACGCAGGCGATAACCTTGGCGTCCGGGAACAAATCCAGCAGCGCCGGCAGCCGGCCGCACCAGGCACGATTGGTGTCGAACACCACCCGCGCTTCGGCCGCCTCAGCGTAATAACTGTCGAACAAACCGCGCAGCAGCCGACGCCGCTGATCGGTGGTCACCACCGGCCCCCACTCGCTGCCGGCGCTGACTTGATCGAGCAAGCCCGAAAAAAACGCGCCGACCGGGCTGGTCATGCCGGCATGAAAACGCGGATTTTGTTTCAGAATCGCGGCCAGCAATGTCGAACCGGAGCGCGGCAGGCCGGAAATA
Organism: Methylomonas sp. BG-2; assembly: GCF_057766305.1. Taxonomy (NCBI): domain Bacteria; kingdom Pseudomonadati; phylum Pseudomonadota; class Gammaproteobacteria; order Methylococcales; family Methylococcaceae; genus Methylomonas; species Methylomonas sp. BG-2. The sequence goes on from NZ_JBYMAP010000155.1 coordinate 2,303, forward strand.
AAGTGGTAGCGATGGCTCATCGCAAACCAACCGCCAAGACACGAGCCAACGCTTCGACAACCCGCAACCTATCGTTAATTTTCATCAGCACAGTATCGGTAAAAGGTTCACGAACGGGTAATCCTAAAAAAAGAGCCGTTGGGCGATGAAAAATCCCGTTCGTCCCGAGCCGTCCGGCTGCGCTCGGGAGAGCCTTGTCGAAGGGCGGGCGGGATTTTTCATTCAACCGTTGAATGAGCGTATTGCGAGCCGCTCATGCTTCGACATTGCTCTCGGCACTTGCTCTTAGAGTAATGGGTTTGAAAAATAGTCGCTGACCGCAGCCTTGTCAACCGAGCGGCGCATTCAATCCGTATGACCGCAACGCCGTTAATGTGCCCTAGCTTTTCCGTTAGAACCTATTATGCTTAACAGCGCTTGCGCTATCGTTAACGTTCGACAGTCACCCGGCGAGTAAGCTTGGCGGCTTTTCCCCGGTTATTTTTCGCAAAGACCCCAGGAGGTCCATCATGGCAGACCCATTTATCGGCGAAATTCACATCTTCGGTTTTGCTTACGCTCCGCAAGATTGGGCGTTCTGCAACGGCCAGTTATTGGCGATACAACAACAAAGTGCGTTGTTTGCGCTACTAGGAAACAGATTCGGCGGCGACGGCCGTAATAACTTTAATTTGCCCAATCTGCAAGGCCGGGCGCCGATTCATTTCGGCGCCAATCCGCTGCCCGGTTCGCAACCCTATCAATTGGCGCAAAATGGCGGCACCACCGCCGGCTCGGTCCAAACCCAAACCGCGTTTAGTTTAACGACCGCCAATTTGCCGTCTCACAACCACTCCGCCGATCTGTCGTTGACCGGCGTCAACGCCGCGACGGCCATCAAGGTCTCCACCGGCGCCGGCGGCGGCGTGAACCCCGACGCCAACGCCACGCTGACAAACGCGCCCAGCGGCCAGACCGCGGCTGCGGTGTTTCTGCCCGCCGCCACGCCGCAAACCAACCCGATCACGCTGGGCGGGGTCACGACCACGCTGAGCGGCAACGGCACGGTCACGGTCGGCAATACCGGCGCCGGCGCGCCGGTCAGCGCGCCGTTGAACTTCAACGTCCCGGCCGCGATGTCGCCCTATTTGGCGCTGAATTTCTGCATCGCGCTCAACGGCATTTTCCCGATGCAACCATGAATTCCGCGTCCTCCCCCCAACCCGGCAATTCACCGATCGCCGACTTGAACAGCGGGCATTTCCTGCCCTATCTCGGTCAAACCTGCCTGCTGGAAAGCGGCCCGGTGACGATAACGACGGTGCTGGCGCGCGTCGACGAAAAACCCAACGCCCGCTCGCCGGGCACCGGCCGGGACAGCCGCACGCCGTTCGCGCTGTTGTTGAAAGGCGATGCCGATTGCCCCTACCTGGACGGCGTGTTTACGATGCGCATCGCCCAAACGCTCGAGGTTCCCGGCATTTATCTGAGCCGGGTCTTGAACGCCGGCCCGCAACCGGCGGCGTTGTTCCAAGCGGTTTTTAACTGAGATGCGCGCGCATAACTACCGACGCGACCGGCGGAAAGGCTCGATTCAAGTGCCGAGGCGGCGGCGATGGCGGGCCTGAATCTAAGGCCGCAACGCGACAGCGATGCGGCCTTTTTAGCCGGCCTGTACCACGGCTTGCGCGACGACTTGCGGTGGATCGATGCCGAGCGCGATTTCGTCGAGGAATTGATCGAACTGCAGTTCCGCGCCCAGCGCGAGGGCTACGGCCAACAATTTCCGAACGCGATGTACTTTATTATCGAGGTGCATCGGGAAGCGGTCGGCCGGGTCGCCGTCGATTTCGGCCATAACGAAGTACGTTTGATCGATTTGGCCCTGCTGCCGGCCGCCCGAAATCGCGGCCACGGCCGGGCGGTGGTTCGCGCGTTGCAACAGGCGGCCGGGCAGGCCCATGCGCCGCTGACGCTGGTGACCGCGCTGGACAACCCGCGCGCGCTGGCGTTTTACGCCAATCTGGGCTTCGGGCTGGCCAGGACCAGCGACAGCCACGCCCTGCTGGCTTGGTATCCGGGCGGCGATTGACGCCCGCCGGACCTAGTGGCGGTTTTGATTGCGCCAGTTATCGACGATGCCTTCCACGTCCAGATCGTCCGGGCCTTCCCGCCAAGCGGTGAAATAATCGACGTCGTTGCTTTTCGGTTCCGGATTGGGCCGGTAGATTTGCACACGGGTCGGCAACGGCGCGGCCTCGCCTAGCACCAGCGCCTCGCCGCGCCCTAACGAACTCAAAATATCGGCCAGATCGCCCTCGGCTTCCGGCACCAGCCCGCGTATATATTGCTGGTCGTCGGGATTGGTGGTGCGTAAACAAATGTAGGAACTGCATTGGGCCAGCATGGTTTCCGACAACTCGGTCGGCCGCTGGCTGACCACGCCGATAGACACCCCGTATTTGCGGCCCTCCTTGGCGATGCGCTCCATCATCTTGCGAGTTCCTTCGAACTGGCTGCTTTTTTCGCGAGGAATATAGGCGTGGGCTTCCTCGCAAATCAGCGTGATCGGAAATTCCCGCCGGCGCGGATTCCAGTAATTGAACTCGTACGCCAACCGGCCCACTTGAGCCGACACCGCCGGCCGTACGTCGGTCGGCACCGAGCTGAGATCGACGACGGTAATATTGGCCTTCTTGCGGCCCAGGCCGACGAACTCGCGCAGCAACTCGGCCATGCTGTCCGAGGTGTTGCGCTTTTTGGGTTTCAGTAAAAAGTCGTAGCGCACGTCGTTGAAACGGCTTTGCATCCGCACCAGAAACTCGTCAAACTGGCCGAACAAGGCGCCCTTGGTTTTGCCGAAGTCCTTGCGCTCCTCGTTGGCGGCCTTGAACTGCATGTACAACTCGGCCAGCGAGAAGAAAATCGGCGTATCGATGGACACCACGCCCAGGCCGACGTTCTTGGCTTCCTTGCGCTTGAGCTGCTGTAAAATCTCGCGCATGAAAGCCATTTGTATCGACGAACCGGGGTCGTCGCGGTCGATGAACAAATCCACCAACTCGGCGTAGGTCATCATCCAATACGGCATTTCCAATTCCATCGCATCGACGTAATTGACCCGCTCGCTCGGGAAGGCCGACTCGATGCGGCCGTCCGGCGTCTTCCAGCAATATTCGCCGTGCAAATCCAGCATGATCAAATGGGTCTTGGGCATCGCCGCGATCGTGTGCTGGATCAGACTGGTCACGGTCCAGGATTTGCCGGACCCGGACTGGCCGACGATCGCGAAATGCCTGCCGAACAAGGCGCGCGGATCGAGGCTGAGATGGTAATCCTTGTGGCTGGCCAGCTGGCCGATGAAAAACTGGTAATCGCGGAACTTGGAAAAGATCGCGTTGATCTCGGCCAAGCCCACCGCGTACACCGCCGCGCCCGGCGTCGGATAATGGCGCACGCCGCGAATGAACACATTGCTTTCGTTGATTTCGCCGACCGGAATCAATGCAATAAAGCGGTCGGTGGCGCGATTGCCGGCCTGATCGAAGCGATCGCGCTCCCACATCTTGAATACCAGCGCCAGCACCCCGATATGCGATTGACGAATTACCACGTAGGAACCCAAATGGCCGGCCAGAATCTCTTCGTCGCCCAGCCGGATGATCGGCGCCGCGGTGGCGTGCTCCTCGACGATGCGGGCGTCCATGCCGTCGGCGCGCACTTCGGTCAAATAAGCGATCAGGATGTTGTCGGCGGTTTGAGTCATGGCAATCTCGGGTACGGAACAAGCTGGGCTAAGCTTAGCCGAAATTTGTCGGCGGACGCCGCCGGCGCTGTCGGCGATGCGCCAAACCGAATCGACATTGCCGACAATGTCGCGACCGGCGCGAGGCTGAAAGCGCCGGGACCGGCGGATTCCCGGCGGTTCTCGATCGAACGGCGCCGGGCGTGAAAATTGCTCGGCCTACAATGTCAGCTGGTGCGGGCACGCTAAACCCGGTTCCATGGCCGACCGGTAAGTCCGGTCTGCCGTTCGGATATTTGAACGCCGGAATCGCTACGCGACGAGTAGTCAGAACCCTCTCCTAACGGGAGGGCAGAGTGAGGGGGAGATAAAACCAACGTGTTACCTTGTGATTTCCCCTCACCCCAACCCCTCTCCCGCGAGGAGAGGGGCTTTTACGCCCTCCTCCAAAGAGGGAGGCCGGATTATGGCCGCTGGAAAAGCCCAGGCCGAATAGCGACAGGGCCGGGTGAATAATCCACCGGCAACACGGAGAAATGGGCTTAAACCTAAAAAGAGCAGTTGGGCGATGAAAAATGCCATTCGTCCTGAGTTCATCGAAGGGCGAGCGGGATTTTTCAATTACCCGGAGGGTGAGTGTGTTGCGAGCCGTCCGTGCTTCGACAAGGCTCTCCTGAGTGCAGCCGAAGGCCTCGGCACGAACGGCCCGCAACACACGCCAACGGCTCTTTTTAGGTTAAACCCTTCGTCAACCACTTCGATGAGGTCCACATGAAAATCGGCATACCCAAGGAAATCAAACCCAACGAAAACCGGGTCGCGCTGGTGCCGTCCGGCGTGGCGGCGCTGGTCGGCGCCGGCCATCAGGTCGTGCTCGAAACCGGCGCCGGCGCCGGGGCCGGCTTTGCCGACGAACACTATCTGGCGGTCGGCGCCGAACTCGCCCCGGCCGCCGCGCCGGTTTGGGACAACGCCGATCTGGTCGTCAAGGTCAAGGAGCCGATAGAAGCGGAATGGCCGCTGTTGCGCCCCGGCCTGACCGTGTTCACCTACTTTCATTTCGCCGCCAACCGCCGCTTGACCGAAGCGCACCTGGCCTCCGGCGCCACCTGCATCGCCTACGAAACCGTGCAAGCGCCGACCGGCGAATTGCCGTTGCTGACCCCGATGTCGGAAGTCGCCGGCCGCCTGGCGGTGCAGGAAGGCGCGCATTATCTGGAAAAACTCTACGGCGGCCGCGGCGTGCTGCTGGGCGGGGTACCGGGCGTGGCGCCCGCCAAGGTGGTGATCCTCGGCGGCGGCGTGGTCGGCACCCACGCCGCGAAAATGGCCGCCGGCCTGGGCGCGCAAGTGACGATATTGGATTTGTCGCTGGACCGCCTGCGCCACCTCGCCGACATTCTGCCGCCCAACGTGCAACTGTTGTATTCCAGCCGCCACGCCATCCTGGAGCAGATCGCCCAGGCCGACTTGGTCATCGGCGGCGTGCTGGTCACCGGCGCCGCCGCGCCGAAACTGATACGCCGCGAAGACCTGGCGACGATGCAGCCCGGCGCGGTCATCGTCGATGTCGCGGTCGATCAAGGCGGCTGCGTCGAAACCACCCACCCCACCACCCACGCCGATCCGGTGTATCTGGTGGACGGCATCGTCCATTACGCGGTCGCCAACATGCCGGGCGGCGTGCCGCGCACCTCGACGCTGGCGCTGACCAACGCCACCCTCCCCTATGTGCTGCAACTGGCCAACAAGGGCTGGCAAACCGCGTTGCGCGACAATCCGGCCTTGCTGCAAGGCCTGAACGTCGTCGCCGGCCACGTCACCCACCCCGGCATCGCCGACGCCTTCGGCATGGCGTGTTTGCCTCGGGAACAGTTTTTGGGTTGAAGATGGGCGGATGCGGATAAAAGCGCCGCTGGCTTCGACTCCGCTCAGCCACCGGGCTCTGACTCCGCTCAGCCAAGTGTCTTAGCGCGTGCGCAGGGAGGAGCAATTTAGCCCGTGCGCTGAGCGTAGCCACTTAGCCCGTGCGCTGAGTGGAGCCATTTAGCGCTCGCGCTGAGCGGAGTCGAAGCGCCACCCCTGGACTTCCCGCGCCGCTTCGGTAGACTGCCGGCTCTGACCGAGCAGGAGAACAGCAAATGCGGGCAAGCGACACAGCAACGGACAATCCGATCGCGGCGACGGTCTGGCAAACCAGCGCCGACCAAACCTGGCTATTCGAACGGCCATTCGAAACGCTGGCCTTCGAGCGCGGCGGCGACGACTCTGAACAACCGACCATCATCATCGATCCGGAATTGCGCCGCCAAACCATCGAAGGTTTCGGCTACACCTTAACCGGCGGCAGCGCCCTGCTGATCAGCCGGCTGCCGGCCGCCGACCGGCAAGCCTTGTTGGAAGAACTGTTTTTGGCCGACGGCGACGGCATCGGCGTCAGCTTTCTTAGGCTGAGCATCGGCGCGTCCGACTTGAGCGAGCGCAGCTATTCCTACGACGATCTGGCCGACGGCGACACCGACTTCGACCTGGCCGGTTTCGATTTGCTGGCCGGCGACCGCGAAGTCGTACCCTTGCTGCAAGCCATTCTGGCCCTGAACCCTGCCATCAAAATCATCGCCACGCCCTGGTCCGCGCCGCGCTGGATGAAAACCAACGCCGGCTGGGTCGGCGGCAGCCTCAAACCCGAATGCTATCCGGTCTACGCCGCCTACTTCGTCAAATACCTGTTGGCGATGCGCGAGCACGGCATCGCCATCCACGCCGTCACTCCGCAAAACGAACCGCAAAATTACAAAAACGACCCCAGCATGGTGATGAGCGCCCAGGAACAGGCCGACTTCGTGGCGCTGCATCTGGGGCCGGCCCTGGCCGAGGCCGGCTTGGCCGAGGTCGAAGTGTTTTGCTGGGATCACAACTGCGACGTGCCCGAATACTCGCTGGCCGTATTAAGCGACGACCAGGCCCGCCGCTATTTCAGCGGCTCGGCCTGGCATTTGTACGGCGGCGACATCGCGGTGCTGTCGCAAATCCACGCCGCCCACCCGGACAAAAAACTGTACTTCACCGAGCAATGGGTCGGTTCGGACGGCCAATTCGGCGGCGACTTGCTGTGGCACGTCAACAACGTGCTGATCGGCGCCTGCCGCCACTGGGCCGGCGTGGTATTGGAATGGAATCTGGCCTCCGACCCGCACTGCCGGCCGCACACCGCCGGCGGCGAAGCCCGCTGCGTCGGCGCACTGACGATAGACGGCGCTCAGGTCACCCGCAACGTCGCCTACTACATCATCGCCCACGCCGCAAAATGGGTCCGGCCCGGCTCGCTGCGCCTGGAAACCGCCGCCCCCTTGCCGAACGCCGCCTTCCTGACCCCGGACCAGCAACTGGTATTGATCGTGCTCAACGACGGCGCCGAAGTCCGCGACTTCCGGATTCGCTACCGTGACCTCCACGCCGCCGCCAGCCTGCCGGCCGGGACCGTGGCGACTTATGTTTGGTAAGGCTGGTGGAGGTATTGAAGGCGTGGGGCGATTAGACTAACCGCCGGAAATTTGTCCAATTGCGGAATTAACCAGCGCAGCAGCTCGTGGGCAGACTGCACCGCCTGCGGCGTGTTGTCTTTCATGGGCTACCTCCCCAAAAAATTTTGTTGCGGGCCTATCGGCCCGCAACCGAGGGAAAAAGCGCAAAGGGCTAAGGGTTAAGGTCCTGGGCAAGACGGAAGCCGAGGAC
>NZ_JBYMAP010000156.1:0-9686 GCF_057766305.1 Methylomonas sp. BG-2
AGCCTTTCGGCTCCGCTCAGGGCAAGCCCGTGGGAGTGGGCGCCAAGTCGCGTGCCGGCAAACTCGATGTTTCTGGAATGCTGAGGGCGCCACGCCTGATGCTGCGCCAGGGGGCGCTGACCCGCTGGTTTCGTCGCCGATACGGCCAAGCGATAGACGAAACGATCAGTCACCCGTACCGGGCGATGCTGGCGCAGTTTATCGCCGATTGCGAAAGTTATGCGGACGATGTGCCTGTCAGCGTTTCCGATCAAACAGATGATTTCGCGACGGTGGGAATAGAACCTCCCGCCGGCAGAGGGCAGGGTGAGGGGCTTTTACAACAGTCGCGTCAAGGTAGCAGACCGGGTGTAAATGAACCTAGGCGATTAGTCGCCGCCGACCTGATCGAAGCCCTCTACGAATTCGACAGCGGCCGCCAAACCCATTTCGCCGACGGCCCGCATGCGCCGCTGTTATTGTTGACCGCCCACCGCGCCAAGGGCCTGGAATTCGACCACGTCTTGATCCTGGACGCCGGCGGCTGGCAACAACGCAGCGACGACGAACGCCGCTTGTTCTACGTGGCAATGACCCGTTCCCGCAAGACACTGACGCTGTGCCAGCGCCAGGGCGGCCGCCACGCCTTCGCCGCCGACTGCGCGCCGCTATGCCTGACCTGCACCGTCGAAGCAATCGGCGACCTGCCGGAGGCCCGGCAACGTCGCTGGCAGGCCGGTCCGGAACACGTGGTCTTGTCTTGGCCCGGCTACTTCGCTCCCCACCATCCCATTCACCGCACCATCGCCGCCCTGGACTACGGCGATCCGCTGACCCTGCGTCAGCGCGGCGACGGTAAGCCCGGTTGGGAACTAGCCGACGCCAACGGCACTGTTGTTACCCGGATGGCGCAAGCCTTTGTTCCTCCGACCGGAACTGTTGTAGCCGTTCGTGTTGCCGGTGTTTTGGCTCGGCTGTGGAAGCCGGGGGATTCGGGTGATTTGCGGTGTGAGCGGTGGGAGGTGGTGTTGGCGGAGATTGAGTATTGGGCGGGGTAGGTGGTGGGTTGTGTGGCTTGTGTGGCTTGGGGATTTTCGGGATGATATATGGAAACTATTTAATCACTTTTTATGTTTTTCTGAGGTGATCGAGGACCTATGCTCAAACATTACTTAGAGGAAATCTCCACACTTGAGTTTTCAGAGCGAGATATGGGTATTCAACAGGCGGTAACGAGGGAGAAAGGCGCGATGAAGGCCCGTGGCGTGCTGAACTCTTCCATGACCCTTCATGCCCTGGCGGAATTCTTTGGCGCGGAGTTTGCTCTGCGTTGTGATTTTCTAAAAGAGTTCATTGTTTCCCATAGTAGCTTGTGCAAGGAACTGGACACCATTACAGCCGCAAAGACGTTGTTCCAAACGAAGTCCTTCGAGCAACGGGATCAGTTGAAGGCCGCGTACATGGTTGCAGTAAAACCGATTGTTGAGACACTAATCAGCGATTTTCCGAGACAGATTGAAGAAGGGTTAGTCTCCGGTTTCGAGAGCCGAATTAAGAAGAACAACACATATGTCGAGATTGCGTACCAGACGTTGGAATCCGCCAAACAAACGAAAACCCCCGTCTTCGCCCTAAAGCCGAACTTCTATGGCATTGGAATTGACGTCGAGGAGCTGTGGAAGCGGTATGTCAAACATAACTAGTCTCCTAGGGTACGCGTACGTACTGCGTACCTTTTGTGGCTTTGCCAATTTGAACGTCCAATAAGGTACGCATCGCGTACCTTTTAAGGTTTTACCAACCGGAACCAACTTTTGTTGTAACCGTTTCGCTTTCGCGAGGCCTGATTTCCGCCGGTTCGCGGACCGGCAACCGCGATACTTTCTTTTGCGTGGCCAAAAGAAAGTATCCAAAGAAAAGGCCACCCCATGCCGCTTGTTTCCTGCGCGCCTGCGGGTTTGAGCGGGGTTTTCGGAAGGGCTGTCCTAGCCCTCCGAAAACGCGCGGCATCCCTGCCGCGCCCCTGTTGGGCAATTTCCGCTCGAACCCTCCGGTGCTCGGCGCGGCATCAGGGGATAAAACCATCCGGCAGCGTAGGGTGCGCACGGTTTTTGTGCCCACGCGGAATTTAAAACTGCGATAAATATTGTTTCGCTTTCGCGAGGCCTGATTGACCGCCGGTTCGCGTACCGGCTACCGCGATACTTCCTTTTGTTTGGCAAGCTACAGGGATGTAGCGAATGCCGAAAATGCAGGAGCGATTTTCGGCCAAAAGAAAGTATCCAAAGAAAATGCCACCCCATGCCGCTTTGATCCTGCGCGCCTGCGGGTTCGAGTGGGGTTTTCGGAAGGGCTGTCCTAGTCCTCCGAAAACGCGCGGCATCCCTGCCGCGCCCCTGTTGGGCAATTTCCGCTCGAACCCTCCGGTGCTCGGCGCGGCACCAGGGGATAAACCCCGTCCCGCCGGATTGCGTAGGGTGCGCACGGTTTTTGTGCCCACGCGGAATTTAAAACTGCGATAAATATTGTTTCGCTATCGCGAGGCCTGATTTACCGCCGGTTCGCGGACCGGCTACCGCGATACTTCCTTTTGTTTGGCAAGCTACAGGGATGTAGCGAATGCCGAAAATGCAGGAGCGATTTTCAGCCAAAAGAAAGTATCCAAAGAAAATGCCACCCCATGCCGCTTGAATCACGCGGCACATTCATGTGCCTCACCCTTCGGGTGCTATCGCATGCAAATCGGCTATCCTGCCGATTTGTCCTGCGCGTCTGCGGGTTCAAGCGGGGTTTTCGGAAGGGCTGTCCTAGCCCGCCGAAAACGCCCGGCTTCCCCGCCGCGACCCTGTCGGGCACAACCGCTCGAACCCTCCGGTGCTCGGCGCGGCATCAGGGGAGAGCCGCGTAGGGTACGCACCGCGTACCTTTCGAGGCCTTGCCGATTGGAATGCCTGGCAAGGTACGCCATGCGCCTAGTTTGGTCCACCGCTTCGCGGTAAATTGGGGGCGATATTTTGGGTATCGTGTATCTTTTGAGGCTTGGCCGACCGGAGCGCCTGACAAGTCGAGCACGAACAGCTCGCAATACGCGTCAACGGCTCTTTTTAGGATTATCCCAGTCAACGGCCGTCGAATACTCCGGCTATCGTCGCTTCGAAGTTTTTGACGAAACGGCCGGTGTCGAATAGCGCGGAACTTCGGCCCTGGGTTTGCAAGCGTTCTCGATAGCCTTGCAAGGTCGCCGGTTCGGATGCCAGCGCCACCGCCCGATTTTCGTAATCCAGCCAGTTGGTGGTAATCAATTCCGGCAGGCCGACCGCGTGTAACAAGCTGCCGGCCATCCGCGACGCGAAGGTCTTGCCGGAGCAGGTCAGCACCGGCAAGCCGGCCCACAGCGCATCGCTGGCGGTGGTGCCTGCGTTGTAGGGATTGGTGTCCAGCAATAGATCGGCCGCCCGGTAGCGGGCCAGGTACTCGGACGGGGCGGCTTTATCGGCGAACACCAGCCGGTCGGCATCGACGCCGCGCTTGATCGCCTCGGCGGCCAGATTGCCGCGCGCGGCCGGGATGTCGATCGCCAACCACAGCACGCCGTTCGGCACTCGCCGCAGGATGTTCATCCAGACCGAAAACACCGCCTCGGTGATTTTGTAGCTGCCGTTGAACGAGCAAAAAACGAAGGCCTCGTCCGGCAGGCCGCAGGACGCCCGGCTCGGCGTATCGGCAATCTGGCGTCGGCTGTCGTTGGCTTGGTAGACCTCGGGCAAATACAAGGGCTTCTCGAAATAGTAGCGGGCCAGCGCTTCCGGGAATACGTAACGGTCGGCCAGGATGTAATCGATCTCGGCCATGCCGCAGCTGCCGACGTAACCCAGATACGAAATCTGCACCGGCGCCGGCTTATACGCCACGATGCCGGGGCGGGCGCCGGCGGTCAAGCCGGTCAGGTCGATCAACACGTCGATTTCGTGGCGGCGGATGGTTTGCGCCGCCTCTTCGTCGGACAGCGCATGGATAGGCAGATGCCGATCAAAAGCCGCCAGCATGCGCTGGCGCATGGTGCCGCCGTCTTCGGGACTGAAATCGATGCCGTAGACTTCGAAGCGCTCTCTATCGTGCAGTTCCAGCAATTCGGCGGTCAAAATGCTGACCGCGTGCCAGCGAAAGTCGCAGGACAAATAGCCGATCCGCAGTTTGTCGTGCCGATAACCGTCGAGCGGAGCCAGTCTGGGCAGATTCCGAGGCACCTTGCGCTCGACCCAGGCGCTGATCGCCGCCAGTTGCAGGGCCGGATCGTCGGTCGAGGCCAGCAAGCCCAGCGGTCCGACATTTTGTTGCAAGGTGCTCCGCGGAATGCTGGCCACGCCGTTGAATACCGGCCATTGGCATTTTTTCTGGCGAATATGCAGATAATGCTGCATCACGTCCGGCTGATCCGGCATCGCCGCCAGACTGCGCCCCAGCAAGGCCTCGGCTTCGTCGAAATTGCGGTTGACCTCATGCAGCCGGCCGGCGTGGTTCAGCAGCAGGGTCTGGCCCTCTACCGGTTGCAGGCCCTGCAGCCAAGTCGCCATCGCCCCGGCCTGGTTGCCCTGAGCCTCCAGCGCCAAACCCAAATTCACCGCCGCCTGATAAAAATCCGGCCTTAGCCGCAAGGCCTCTTGATAGGCGGCGATCGCCTGCTCGATCTGTCCGGAATGGCGCAACAAACTGCCGAGATTGAACAGCGCCAAGTGGCGCAGTTGCGGCTCGGCGTCGGGTAAAGCCAGCCAATCGGTATAACAGGCGATCGCGGCGGCGTTGTCGCCGCTCTTCGCCAACGCGTCGGCTTGCGCCATGACCTCTACCAAAGTCGTTGCTTTCATGGTTCCATTGCTTGTGTTGTGTGCCATCAGGGTTCTTGTATCGATTCGTCCAGCGCCTTGGTCAGCGGCCAGAGCAGGTAAGAAATCACCGAGCGCTTGCCGACCACGATTTCGGCGCTGACGGTCATGCCCGGCAACAATCTGGCTTGGCCGGGCAGGTTCTTCAAGCGGCCGTTGCCCAAGGCCAAGCGACTGGAGTAATAAGCCTCCATGCCGGGGCCGGCCGATTCGCGGCGAAACGCATCCTCGCTCAACGTGCGCACCGTGGCATCCAAGGTGCCGTGCAGTTGAAAGGGATAGGCGTCCAGTTTCAGCCTGGCCAGATCGCCCGGTTTGACGTAGCCGACATCCAGCGAGTCGATCTCGACTTCGGCTTCCAAATTCGCCTCCAACGGCACCAGCGTAAACAGCGGTTCGGCGGCCTTGGCCACCGAACTCAGCGATAATTTTGCGATATCCAGCACGACGGCTTCGGCCGGCGATACCAGCGTGACCAATTTGTGGCGCTTTTCGGCTTTTTGCAGCTGTTCGTTGACTTCGTCGCGCTCGCGCTGAGTCGCCAGCAAATCTTCCATGGTTTTTTGTCGCCAGCCTTTATCGAAGGCGGCTTTTTCCGCTTCCAAGGCCGCCAATTCCCGCTTCAGCTCTTGTTCCTTGTTTTTGGCCAACTGCAAATCGCGCTCGACTTCCATGCGCTTTTCCTGGGCTTCCAGCATTTGCACGCGCGCGCCGTAATGGCGGTTGACCAAATTGTTCTGCATTTCCTCGATCTCCAGCAGCGGCTTGACCCGCGCCGATAGCGCCTGCTGGTCACGCAGATTGGTGGTGATTCCGGCGTGCAGTTGTTGAATTTTTTCGGAGAGCTGCTTTTGCTGAGCCTGGTAATTGGCTTTACGCTCGGCGTCCAGTTGCGCCTGCAATTGCCGGTCGGCCGTGTCCGATTCCGCGTCGGCCGGCTTGGCCCCGGACAGTTCGGCGTTCAGACGTTGCACTTGGGTATTCAAACTGTCCAGACGGATGCGCAACTGGGCCTGATCGGCTTCGGCGAAGGTCGGGTCCAAGGTGGCCAATTGCTGGCCCTTGTGGACGATCTGGCCGACCCGCACGTCCAGGCTGGCGATGATCGAGGTTTCCAGCGGCTGCACCACGATATTGGGCAGCGGCGTGACCAAACGGCCGCGGGCGACCACGACGCGATCGACGTCCGAGTAAATTGCCCACAGCAAAAAGCCCACCAAAGCCGCCAGCAGCACGTACAGCGTCGCGCGGGCCTGGCGCGGCAACGGACTGCGCTCGATTTCGTCGGCATCCGGTAAAAAATCCACCGCCAGTTCGTCGGCGGCGCGTTTATTCGGAACGCCGGGTTTCACAGATGGCTGGTTTGTTGGTTCCATAGTTGCCGATAGGTATCGCAGCGGCTTAACAAGTCTTGGTGGCGGCCGCTGTCCACTAATTTGCCTTGCTGCATCACTAAGATCGCGTGGGCGTTGACCAGCGTGGACAAGCGGTGGGAAATCATAATCACGGTACGGCCGACGGCGATGCGCGACAGATTGCGGATGAAGATCGCCTCGCTCTCCGGGTCCAGCGCGCTGGCGGCTTCGTCGAGGATCAGAATCCGCGGCCGCGACAGCAAGGCCCGGGCGATCGACAAACGCTGTTTTTGTCCGCCGCTAAGATTGGCGGCGTTCTCTTCCAGCAAGGTGTCGTAACCCTGCGGCAGGCGTTCGATGAACTCGTCGGCGCCGGCCGCCTGCGCCACCGCGACAATATCTTCGAAACTGGCGCCGGGCTGGGTCACCGAAATGTTTTCGCGGACGCTGCCGCGAAACAAGAAATTCTCCTGCAGCACCACGCCGATTTGGCGCCGCAAATGCGACAAATCGATTTCGCGCATGTCCACGCCGTCGAAACGAATGATGCCTTCCTGTACCGGGTACAAACCCTGGATCAACTTGGTCAGCGTGGTCTTGCCGGAACCGCTCCGGCCGACAATGCCGATCACTTTGCCGGCCGGGATCGTGAAGCTGGCTCTATCCAGCGCCGCGACGCTGGACCCCGGATAACGAAACGCCACCGCGTCGAAGGCGATGGCGCCGGCCAGTTGCGGCCGCAAGCCGCCGGCGCCGGACCGGCCTTCCGGGGCGCGGTTCATGATCTCGCCGAGCATCCGCACCGACAGCGCCGTTTGTTGGTACTCGTTGATCAAGCCGACGATTTGCAGCAACGGCGAGCTGACCCGGCTGGACAGCATTTGGAACGCGATCAGCGCGCCGACCGACAAGCTTTGATCGAATACGTCCTGAGCGCCAATGACGATAATCACGATCGGCAACAGCTTGCCCAGGAAATCGGTGATGGTGCCGCCGGCGATCGACAACTTGCCGACCCGAAAATGCATCGTGATGGATTGCGCGGAAAATTGGTCCCAGATCCGCCGCTGCATCGGTTCGATCGCCAGCGCCTTGACGGTACGCATGCCGTGTATGGTTTCGACCAACAAGGCTTGGCGCTTGCCCTCGGCGCTGTACAAGGCATCCAGCCGGCGCCGGTAGCTGGGCAGCAGGATTGCGATGATCGCCGCGATCACCACCGAAAAGCCCAACACGATCAGCGCCAGTTTGACCGAATAGGCGAACAAAATCGGCAGAAATATCAGCAGCGCCAACACGTCCAGCGCGGTAAAGAACAGCCGCCCGGTCAGAAACTGGCGTATGCCTTCCAGCTGATGCATGTGGCGAGTGATGACGCCGGCGGTCGTGGTCTCGAAATAATCGATCGGCAGCGACAACAGCTGCGCGAAGGCGCGCCGGGTCAGGCGCATGTCGATTTTGTTGGTGGCCGCCAAGGTCAGTAACTGGCGAAGATAGCCGAATATCGAATCGAACACCAAGGCGAGCATCACGCCGATGCCCAACACCCAGAGCGTGGACAGGCTTTGGTGAACCAGCACTTTGTCGATGACCAACTGAAAGAAGATCGGGGAGGCAAGCCCCAGGAAATGCATCGCGAACGCGGCCACGGCGATGTCGCGAAATGCAGCCTTTTGCTTCAGGATTTCCGGAATGAACCAGCGTAGACCAAACGGCTGATTCGGATCGCCGAGCGCATGGTGGCGTTTTAAAAACACCACTTCGCCGGACCAGCGCTCCCACCACTGCTCGCGCTCCAGATAGGTCACGGCCGCGTCGCCGGCCAGCGGATCGAGGATCGCCACCTGTTCCGGCGCGTCTTTTTTAACGCCCACCACGATAACCGCGCCGCCATTGCGCAATCTCGCCATGATCGGAAACACGCCGGTTTGCGCTAGCAGCGTTTGCCAACTTAAGCGGGCGATCTTGATTTTTAATCCAATATCGCTAGCTATCCGCTGCAACATCGCCGCGTTCGGTTCCCTGGCCTCCAGCGCATATTCGTCGATCAGCCGCTCCGGATTGATCTGTATGCCGTGATGCTGGGCAATCGCGGTCAAACATTGGATAACCGAATGTTGAAACTTGTCAGCCATGTAGTGTGTGATACGCGCTAATGCTATACGCCAAATCCGGCATGATAACTGGAAAACTCGGGCAGTCGGACATTATGGAAATGCAAGGCCGATCGCCCAAAGTCAAACAGAGTAAACGACATAAAAAAGGCACCGGGAGCGGACCCCCGATGCCTGGCGTTGAAATGTGAAGCGCTTATTTGCCTTTGCTGGCGAGATAGCCGCCGGCTGGATCGTCGAGGCCGGGCAGCGACGGCGTCAAGCCGGTACTCGCCGTTTGCGACGGCGTTGCTGCTAACGTCAGCGGGTTGCCGTTGGCGTCGAATTGCTTCAGCGTATCGGCGAGTGCCAGCGTCGCGAGCGCTGTCGGGTTGGCGGCGGCGTCATCCGAGCCGTTCGGCAGCCCTGGCGTCGCCGGCAGCGATCGGCCGCTGTCGGTGTCGGCGAAGCTGTTGATGGCTTGCGCCAGCCGATTGACGTTGGCTCTCAAACTGTCTTCCGGATTGGCCTGATCACTCTTCGCAAACCAGACATCCACCATCGCCCGGTTGTCGCCGTCCACGGTTTCGTAACTCGAAGTCAAACCTATCCAGTTCCCGTTATCCAGCGTGGAGGCGGTCTCGGCATTCACTCCCAACCGGCTGATGCCAAGCTCGGTCAAGCTATGCAACTCGCCGGCTTGGCTTAAGCCGTCGGCATTGTTGTCGGTCCAGACCCGCAATTCGCTGAAAGCACTATCGTCGGCGCTAATCCAACCGTCTTGATTGCTATCCAGCGCTCGCAACGCGGCGTAGCCGTCGCTGGCGGTTTGACCGTCCGCTAGTCGAGTCGCAGACCCGAACAATTCCGAACCGTCATTGATGACCCCGTCCTGATTGGTATCGATCGCGAGCAAGCCGTCGCCGCCACCAACCCAGCCGACCGTTTCCTGGTGGCCGTCTGCGTCGATATCGAAGCTGACGCCGGCCGCTCGACTTAAAGTCGAGATACCGTCGCCATTCACATCCAGCACCAACGGTGTCGTAAACAATGCATTCATTTGCGCGGTGGTCATCGCGTTCAATTGTGCCGTCGTCAACGCAAGCTCTTGGGCGTCGGTCATTGCGCAAACCTGAGCGGTCGTTAAACCGAAAATCTGAGCGGTAGACAGTGCCTGAATATCTGCAGTCTCCAGTTTGATGAATTGGCTGGTGGTCAATGCAGCCACATCCGCCGTTTCCATGCCAACCACCTGCGCGGTCGTCAATGCAACGATCTGATTCGTCGCGAGAGCAACGACTTGAGCGGTGGTAAACGCGGCCAAGTCGGCAGTTTCTAGGCTTACGACCTGCGCGGTAGTCAAGGCTCGCACCTGC
>NZ_JBYMAP010000157.1:0-9556 GCF_057766305.1 Methylomonas sp. BG-2
CTGTTCGGCAGTACAACACGTAACAAAGACAAAACGGAATTAGTGGTCTTGCTAACGCCGAGGGTCACAAAAACCCGTCAGGACGCTCAGGAAGTGACCGAAGAATTCAAACGGAAACTGTCCGGTATTTATCAAGAACGGACACCAAGCAACTCCCAAGAAGAACAGGAAGAAGTGGTTCAGTGATATGCATCCTGCCCCTTACATTTGGGGCAGGCAATTTCTTAGAGTAGCCTGCGTGAGGCTAATCGGTACGAACTAAATTTCCGTACGGGCACCTTCAGCGTTCGATAGAGCCGCTTGCTCGGCTTCAAATTGCTTCCGCTTGTCGCACTTCTCGGTGCAAATGCAATTCCCGGTACCGCCGCAAGAACCCTTGATCGCATGGCGGCCAAAGATCACGCCTACCGCCATGATTGCAATCACGATCAGCATAAATACGAAAGTTACTAAAAAATACGTCATGGTTGTCCCCTAATTCGAAATAACGGTTGAACTATGTCCAGCCGATAGATCGTTTAAATCTGAAATAGTTACCGTGCCGGTCGAAATAAGCATGGCGTCTTCGGCTGTTGAAACCGATTGATCCTATAAGGCCGCAACTAAACATAGTCATACAAAAAAAACGAGGAGAAATCCTAAGATCGCTCCTCGTTCCTGACCGGCAAAAAACCCGATTTAGCCGCCGAAGTCGTCCAGGAAGATGTTTTCCCTATCGACGCCGTTAGCCAACAGCATGTTGATCACCGACGAGTTCATGATCGGAGGGCCGCACATGTAGAACTCGCAATCTTCCGGCGCCGGGTGGTTCTTGATGAACTCCTCGAACAACACGTTATGAATGAAGCCGGTGTAGCCGGTCCATTCGTCTTCCGGCAAAGGATCGGACAAAGCCACATGCCATTTGAAGTTGTCGTTCTCGCGTTGCAGCATGTCGAAATCCTCGACATAGAACATTTCGCGTTTGCTGCGGGCGCCGTACCAGAAGGTAATTTTGCGTTTGGATTTCAAACGACGCAGTTGGTCGAAAATGTGCGAGCGCATCGGCGCCATACCGGCACCGCCGCCGATGAAGACCATCTCGGCGTCAGTATCCTTGGCGAAGAATTCGCCGTAAGGACCGGATACCCAGACTTGGTCGCCCGGCTTCAAATTAAAGATGAACGACGACATGATGCCCGGTGGTACGCCTTCCGGCGCGCCCGGCGGCGGCGTGGCGATCCGCACGTTCAGCATGATTTCCTTCTCTTCCGGATAGGACGCCATCGAATACGCGCGCAACGTCGGCTCTTTTACGTCGGACACATAGCGCCACAGATTGAATTTATCCCAATCCGGACGGTATTCCTCGGCGACATCCATATCCGCGTACTTGGACACGTGCGGCGGACATTCGATTTGAATGTAGCCGCCGGCGCGATAGTTGATCGCCTCGCCTTCCGGCAATTGCAATACCAGTTCCTTAATGAAGGTCGCGACGTTGTCGTTGGACTTGACGGTGCATAGCCACTTTTTGACGCCGAAGACGCTGTCTTCCACTTCGACCGCCATGTTGGTTTTCACCGCGACCTGGCAGGCCAGACGCTCGCCGTGCGCCGCTTCGCGCTTGGTGATGTGCGACAACTCGGTCGGCAGAATATCACCGCCGCCGCTATGCACTTTCACCTTGCATTGGCCGCAAGAACCGCCGCCGCCGCAAGCGGACGAAACGAACAATTGGTTGTCGGACAACGCGTTCAACAATTTCGAACCGGCCGGCACGTGAATCTTCTTCTCGTTGTTGATCAGAATTTCCACATCCCCGGCGGCCACCAGTTTGCTTTTCGCGCCGATGATCATAAACACCAGCGCAATCACGATAGCCGTGAAGAAAATAACCCCTAATGCAATTTCTAGCATTACGATACCCTTACAATTGAATTCCAGAAAACGCCATGAAGCCCAGGGACATCAAGCCGGCGGTAATGAAGGTGATACCCAGGCCTTGCAACGCGGCGGGCACGTCGCTGTATTTCAGCTTCTCGCGCACGCCGGCCATCAAAGTAATCGCCAGCGCCCAACCGAAGCCGGAGCCAATACCGTAGGTCACGCTCTCACCGAAGTTGTAATCACGCTCGATCATGAACAAGCTACCGGCCAAAATGGCGCAGTTCACGGTAATCAACGGCAGGAAGATACCCAACGCGTTGTAGAGCGCCGGAAAGAATTTATCCAGCGTCATCTCCAGAATCTGCACGATCGCGGCGATCATGCCGATACAGCTCAGCAGACTCAAAAAGCTCAAATCCACGCCGGTAATGCCAATCCAAGCCAACGCATCTTCCTTCAACAAGGTTTGATAGATGAATTGATTCGCCGGCACGGTCAAGGTTTGCACCACCATGACCGCAATGCCTAATCCCATTGCCGTCGAGATTTTCTTGGACACCGCCAAGAAGGTACACATCCCCAGGAAGAACGACAACGCCAGGTTTTCGATGAAAACCGCTTTAACAAATAAGCTGATATAGGCTTCCATTAGTGGTGCCCTCCTTCACCGTGAGCAATCGACAGAATTTTGAACTCGTTGTGTTCGACTTGTTTCGGCTTCCAGGTACGGAAGGCCCAAATAATCAAACCGATGACGAAGAACGCGCTAGGCGGCAGCAGCATCAAGCCGTTCGGAACGTACCAGCCGCCGTCCTTGACCAAGGGCAGAACTTCGTAGCCCAGCAGCTTGCCGGAACCCAAGGTTTCGCGAACCAGAGCGACCAGGATCAAAATCAAGCTGTAGCCGGCACCGTTGCCGATACCGTCGATGAAGCTTTGCAGCGGCGGATTTTTCATCGCATAAGCTTCGGCGCGACCCATGACGATACAGTTGGTGATAATCAAACCGACGAACACCGACAGTTTTTTACTGACGTCGAACGCGAAGGCTTTCAACAATTGATCGACCACGATAACCAGCGAGGCGATGATAATCATCTGCACGATAATCCGGATGCTGCTCGGCGTATGCTGGCGTACCGCGCTGATGGCCGCGCTGGAACACGCGGTAACCGAGGTCAGGGCCAGAGCCATGATCAACGAGGTCGACATTTGCGAGGTTACCGCCAACGCCGAACAAACGCCGAGTACCTGCAGGGTAATCGGGTTGTTATCGACCAACGGCTCGAATAATACTTTTTTGGTTTCTTTGTCCATGACGACTCCTAACCGTTTGACTTGATTTTGTTCAGGTATGGCGCGAAACCTTCCGGTCCCATCCAGTACAGGATCAAATTGCTGACACCGCGGCTGGTCAACGTGGCGCCGGCCAAGCCGTCGACTTTGTTAACCGCATCGGGACGGCTGGTATCGACGGTGCCTTTCACCAGGGTCAAAGCCACTTCGCCGTTATCGCCGTAGACTTTCTTGCCTTTCCACAAGGCGCGCCAGTTGGGGTTGACGACTTCGCCGCCCAGGCCCGGCGTTTCGCCTTGGTCGTACAGGTTGATGCTCTGTACGGTTTGACCGTCGGCCTCCAGCGCCAAGAAACCGTACATCGTGGACCACAAGCCATAGCCATTGATCGGCAAGATGATGGATTGCAATTTACCGGCATCCTTCACCAAAAACACTTTGGCCACCTTGGCCTTCATGCGGATGCTGGCGATGTCTTTCTCGACCGGAATCACTTCATTGGTTGCCGGGTCCTTGGCGGCCTTGCGTTGGTCGTATTCGTCAACGTCGCCGTCAACGTATTCGCCGGTCGCCAGATCGACCAATTTAGCTTCGATCCGGTCCTTAAAGGCTGCATCAATGTTGGTATCGTTTTCCAACAAGCCGGCGACATCGAGAATATTCTTCTTCATGTCCAGGGCTTTATTGTGCGATTGCAACGGCCGTAACGCGACGGTGGCCATCGATACCAGCACCGCGCAGACCAGACACAGGGCCAACGCGACGTTGATGGTTTTTTCCAGGCTATCGTTGCTCAGCGCCAGGATACGATCGGCATAAACTCTGAACTGCTCGTAATATTTACAAAGCTGCTCGTTATACTTGCAGGTTTTTTTCTCGGCATTAAGCATGGCGTTTAATCCTTCTTCTGATATTTGCTTGAACGACAAAGTAATCAATCAACGGCGCAAACATATTGGAGAAAAGAATTGCAAGCATCACGCCTTCCGGGAACGCCGGATTGATGACCCGAATGATGACGATCATCACGCCAATCAGAATGCCGTAAATCCAGCGGCCGGTATCGGTGTTCGCGGCTGAAACCGGATCGGTGGCCATATAGACCGTGCCGAACGCAAAACCGCCCAACACCATGTGCCAGTACCAAGGAATCGCAAACATCGGATTGGTATTGCTGCCGACGACGTTCAACAAGGTGGACATCCCGATCATGCCAATCAACACGCCGGCCATGATCCGATAGGACGCGACGCGGGTGTACAGCAGGAAGGCCGCGCCCAACAAGCAGGCCAAGGTCGAGGTTTCGCCCATCGATCCGGGAATGAAGCCCAGGAAAGCTTGGAACCAGCCGAAGCTGGCCTTGATCGCATCCAGACCACCGGCGGATGCCAACGACAACGCGGTCGCGCCGCTGTAGCCATCCACCGCGACCCAAACAGAATCACCGGAAATCGAAGCCGGATAGGCGAAGAACAAAAAGGCGCGGCCGGTTAACGCAGGGTTCAGGAAGTTTTTACCGGTACCGCCGAACACTTCCTTGCCTAACACGATGCCGAAGGAAATACCCAAGGCCACTTGCCACAACGGCAT
The DNA here is from genome assembly GCF_057766305.1 of Methylomonas sp. BG-2. NCBI lineage: Bacteria > Pseudomonadati > Pseudomonadota > Gammaproteobacteria > Methylococcales > Methylococcaceae > Methylomonas > Methylomonas sp. BG-2. The sequence continues at coordinate 4,756 of NZ_JBYMAP010000157.1, forward strand.
GTCGGGCGGCAAGATCAGCGTGTACAACATCGACGAAACCAGGAAGCCTTCGTTGACCTCGTGTTTGCGAACGGTCGCAAACAATACTTCCCAAACGCCGCCGACGGCCAGCGTGGTGAAATAGATCGGGAAGAAATACAACATGCCGTGCACCAAGCACGAAAACGGGTTGTAAGGGTTGTAACCGAACAAAACCATAGGGAAGCGACGCCAGTTGTCGATCGCTTCGACGCCCATGGCCTTCATCGCCAAATTAGCCTGATAACCGGTGTTGTACCACGCCATCAATATGCAGAACGCCGTGGCAATCACCACGAAAGTCATGGTCCGTTTCAGGTCGTTGCCGTCGCGAACATGAGTTTTACCGCGCGTTACATCGGACGGCGTGTAGATAAAAGTATCCACCATCTCGTAAAGACCGTAGTACTTCTCGAACTTGCCGCCTTTTGTAAAATGCGGCTCTATGCTATCTAATAAGTCTCTAGCCGACATTTATCCTTCCTTCTCGATTTTAGTTAAATTAGCTCTCAGCACCGGCGCGAAATCGTGCTTGCCGGGATCGACAAAGGTGAACAGGGAAACGTCTTCCTCGTTCAGCTCCAGACAACCCAGCGCTTGCGCGGTATCGGTATCGCCAACCACAATGGCTTTCAATAACGGCGTCGCCAAAATATCCATCGGCATTACGGTCTCGTAAACGCCAACCGGCACGATGGCCCGGTTACTGCCATTTTTATCGGTGGTCAACGGAAACAAACGGCCGTCTTTGCGGTCCTTGCTGGACACGTAAACGTTCATCGCGGAATATTTGTCCTTGCCGGCCACTATCCACCCGAAGAACTCGCGGTCGCGGCCTTCTTTCAGCGCGGAAACTTGCAGGCTGTAAGCACTCAGATACGCCAAGGGGCCGGCGGCTTCGTGTCCGTACAGAACCGAACCTGAAATCACGCGGTTTTCAACGTCCAGCAATTCACCAGCCACCAAGTCTTCCAGATTCGCTCCGACGCGGGTACGCACCAAACGCGGATTTTTGACGGTCGGTCCGGCCAGCGATACGACTCTTTCGACATTCAATTTACCGGTCGTGAATAACGCGCCGATCGCGATCACCGCTTGATAGTCGATATGCCATACCGATTTATGGCCGTTTACCGGATCGAGGAAGTGGATGTGGGTGCTAGGCAATCCGGCCGGATGCGGACCGGCAAATTCGGCAACCTGAACCGCGCTGTTGCTAGGCACGTCGGCGCCGTTGGCTTTACACAAATAAGTCTTGCCGGCAGTCAGTTTGGCAATCACCGTCAAACCGTTCAAAAAGTCGGCCGCCCGGTCTTTAATCACCACGACGGGATCCGCGGCCAACGGCCGGGTATCGATCGCGGTTACGAAGATAGCGCTCGGTGCACTGTCGGCGGCCGGCACTTTACCGTAAGGGCGAGTCAGAAAAGAAGTCCATAGGCCGGAAGCCAACAGATTCTCCTTGACTTGATCGGCGGACAAACCAGCCAGCGCCGCCTCGTCATAACTGGCGAAGCTCTCTTGTTGGTTGCCGTTCAGCTCAATGACTACCGACAATAACACCCGGCGGTCGCCGCGATGGACGGCCTTGACCACGCCGGCACCCGGTGAGGTAAAGTTGACGCTGGGGTTTTGCTTATCAACGAACAAAGCTTGGCCCAACTTGACTTTATCCCCTTCGGCAACCAGCATTTTTGGCTTCAGACCGACATAATCGGAGCCCAAAAGCGCTACCGACTTGACGCCGTTACCGTCACTTATTTTCTGTTCGGGCCCGCCCGTAATGGGCAAATCCAAACCTTTTTTTAATGTAAATTGCATAGTAGATACGCCTACTCTCCAGACAGATTGCAGCAAAAGCCCGCCGGAAAAAACTCCAACCCCACCGGGCACTTCAAGACATAAAACCGCGTCATTACATCACAACTTATCGGCTTTCTCAACGAGAAATCCTCAGTCGCGACGCCACCTGCAGCCCGGATTAACACGTAAACTAAGGCGTTTTAAGACTTCAAATTTCGATGGTTTTATTGATATCGAATCCCTCGACGGTTTTACGCCCGAGATAGCCTCGGGTATTGCTCAGGATTCTGGCGTCGGCGATCCGATAGTCGCCCAAATTGTGGACATGGCCGTGAAACCAGGCGGTAATCTCGTACTCATGAAACAACGGCTTCAAATCGTTGCAATAGGCCAATCGCTTCAGAACCTTGGGCGAACCTATCCAACTCCATTCGGTCGGCGCATGATGCGTGACGACGACGGTTTTTCCGGCGTAGGGTTCCGCCAACCGCGCTTCCAGCCAAGTCTTGGCTTCAACATGCAACGCGGAAAACCGACTCGGCGAGAACGCCTGATCCTCAAAACTGATCCGGCGAAAATCGTTCAGGGTTTTTTGCAACGCATCCGCTTTTTCGCTGCCCTCGGAAAACAGATCCGCCCACAGCGTGCACCCTAAAAAACGCACACCCTGGAACACAAACTGATCTTTTTCCAGAAAATGAATCTGGCTGCCGCTACATTCGCGGCGCAACATTTCCAGCACCTGACGATACTCGTAGCCGTAAAACTCATGGTTGCCGGCAACGTAAATCACCGGTTTATTCAAAGCCTTCAGCCAAGCCACGCCTTGGTCGAAAATTCCGATATCGCCCGCCGCCACGATAATGTCCGCGGCGGTTTCCGGCGCCGCCTGCTCGCCGAATTCCAAATGCACGTCGGAAAAATAGTTGATCAACACAAATTAACTCTTGACTATTGGCGTTGGGTTATAATTTTAAGACCGAGTAAAACGCTTGGTATTTTTCCAAACAACTTCGATTTCTTGCAAAACATTTCTATGTCCATAAGTTCCAGAAAGCACACTCAACAAGTTTTGGTTGGCAACGTCAGAGTCGGCGGCGGCGCTCCGATTGTAGTCCAATCCATGACGAACACGGATACCACCGATGTTGCGGGAAGCGTACAGCAAATTATGGAATTGGCGACCGCCGGGTCGGAATTGGTCAGGATCACCGTCAACACCGAGGAAGCCGCCAAGGCTGTCCCGGAAATCGTTAACCAGCTCGAACAAAAAGGGTTTTCGGTACCGATTATCGGCGACTTCCATTTCAACGGCCACAAATTATTGGAAAAATATCCGGATTGCGCCCAGGCCCTGGCCAAGTACCGAATCAATCCCGGTAACGTCGGCAAGGGTAAAGCCCGCGACCCGCAGTTCCAGCAAATGATCGAATTCGCAATCCGATACAACAAACCGGTACGGATCGGCGTTAACGGCGGCAGTCTGGATCAAGCCGTTCTAACCCGCTTACTCGATGAAAACCGTCAACTGGCGGAACCGAAGGAACTGCCCGCCATCACGCGCGAAGCCATCGTGTTATCGGCGTTGGAAAGCGCCGCCAAGGCTGAAGAACTCGGTCTAGGCAAGGATAAGATTATTCTGTCCTGCAAAATCAGCGATGTGCAGGAATTGATCAGCATTTATCAAGACCTTTCGGATCGCTGCGACTATGCCTTGCATCTTGGCCTGACCGAAGCCGGCATGGGCTCAAAGGGCATAGTCGCCTCTTCCGCAGCACTGGGTATTTTGATGCAGCAAGGCATAGGCGACACGATCCGGATTTCGCTAACGCCGGAACCCGGTGCCGCCCGCACCAAGGAAGTCGTCGTCGCCCAGGAAATTTTGCAAACGATGGGCTTTCGCTCGTTTACGCCCATGGTAACCGCTTGCCCAGGCTGCGGACGCACCACCAGCGATTATTTCCAAAGACTGGCCCAGGATATTCAAGGCTATTTGCGCGACCAAATGCCGCTCTGGAAAAACAAATATCAAGGTGTCGAAGAAATGAAAGTCGCCGTGATGGGTTGCGTCGTCAACGGGCCCGGCGAAAGCAAGAACGCTAACATCGGCATCAGCTTGCCGGGCACCGGGGAAACGCCGGTCGCGCCGGTATTCGAGGACGGCGTTAAAACCGTGACTTTAAAAGGCGACAATATTGCCGGCGAATTTCAAGAGCTTGTCGAGCGCTATATTGAAAGTCATTACAGCACTCACTAGGCTTCGACAAAAGCCGGCGAGGACATTCTGTCACCTCGTCGGCTATCCGCCACGCAATACCCCTTCAATCCCCAGCCCGCGCCGAATATCAGAGAAGGCTCAAGAACGACTACGTCAAGCGGCCTTAACGCGATCCGCCGAAGCGTCCTCGCTCTTGGCTTGGTACCATTCCTTAAAATCGACTGGCAGTTCCATGACGGGTCCGGTGACGCAGAATCTCAGCTTGCCGTCCGTCGCCAGATATATGCCACCAGTTATGTGACTATCCCCGAATCCTTTAGTATTTACGCTAAGCGAGGTGTTCATGACGATCCATTGTAATTGACTTGCGGGCGACTGTAGACGAGCTTTCTTAACGCTCTCTTAACTATCGAGTCGCGGCGGATACGCAGGTTTCAGCAAGGAGACGCGGTAAAAAAGTGATCTAGCCCCTCGATAGAACCGCGGAATGCAATTCGCCCGATTCGCTAAACCTTCATCCGACCTGATTGAGCCATCCCCTGAATCAGTTGAAGGTTCATCGCAAGTAGTAAATAATGCCTCGGACCCGTGCCGTCGGCTGCCGCGTCAAGGTGTGATTCGCCACCATCGCTACCCATCCGTATGAAGCTTAGGAATATTTTTCGCAAAGGTTTGTTTTCATTAGCGGTAGGTCTGGCGAATTACTTGCTGGGCACTCCGCCCGCCGTGGCTGAATGGCACGGCAATCTGACCTTCCTCAGC
>NZ_JBYMAP010000158.1:0-9495 GCF_057766305.1 Methylomonas sp. BG-2
CTCCAAAGTTTTCAAGATTTGCTCGTCCAGTAAAAAGCGCAATTCCCATTCCATCGCCAGATCGTCCGGCAGACCGGCGATATCGTGATACTGGGTATAACTTTGCCGCAACATCTGGCGGATCGTATCGGCATTGTGCAAATCGACGTCTTTTTCGCCGGCGACGATGTCGGCGGCGTGAGCCAAAGCCTTGGCCAGCGCGGCGTCGAAGTCGCGGCTACGCCGTTGCAGCGCGTCGGGAAAACGGTCGAATTGCTGACCGCTGAGCAAACGATAGCGCTTCCGCACCTGAAGCAGCGCCGACAGATTGCTCGCGTCGCGGATTATTGCCCGCAACACGCCGCGTTCGCGTATTTTACCGGCTTGGCGGGCGTCCGGTTCCAGCACCGCATGCGCCAGCAAGTCCTGCGCCGCGGCCAAATCCTTTTCCGCCGCCAACCGCAACGGCAACGTATAGCTCAGCAAATGGCTGGGGTCCGGCAGCCGCACCGTCAGCTTGGCCAGCGAGCGCAACGCGGCGATGCAATGGTGGCGCGCCAATGCCGCCGACCGGCGCGGCCACAACGCATAATCAATCGCCCCCATCACCGTCAAACCCAGCAAAATCCCGATGACGCGGTCGCGCGGCAGCAACAGATCCTCGACCGCGCCGAAGTCGTGCAACACGAACAGCGCGAACGAAAAACCCAGCTGGCGGCCGAGATAGGCGATACGTTCGCTACCGGCGGTAATCCAGGCCGATAAAGCCCAAAACGGCGCGGTCGCAATCATGAAACCGATCACGGTGTCGAACTGCGACTGAAACACCAACACGTAAACATAGGCACACACCCCGCCCAACGCGGCGCCGCTCACCCTAAGCAGCGAAAGTCGGTAATCGGCGCCGAGACTGGTCTGCGCCGCGACCAGGCACGTCGGTATCGCGGTGTTGATGTCCGGCCAATCGAGGCTTTGCACGATCAACATGCAAAGGATCGCGCCCAACGAAAATTTGATGCCGAATTGCAGGCTGTCGGCGTGCATCCGCCAAAATTCGTAGCCCATCCAGGCCGGAAAAAAGGTTTGCGGTTCGGTTTGCATTTCGATTGGGCCCGAGACCGCCGCCGGCTGGTGCAAGCGTTGCATCAGATCGGCGGTGCGTTGCAGCGCTTGCCAAAATGCGGTCAACACTGTCGGCTGGCCGGTTCCGGAATAACGCTGCAATATCTTGTCGTCCAATAGCGCGGCCGCGGCGTCGCTGACGTCTTGCCGGCTGGCGAAACCCTGTCGCAAGGTTGCGCAGGCTTGCTGTAACGTCGAGTAGACCGCGCGTTTTTCCGCGGTCAGCGGCTGGACGCGATAATCGTCGGTCAGCGATTGCTCCAACCACAGTGCAATTTGGCGCAATCCGTCGATTTCCTGCAGCAATTCCAGATAGATCGCATGCCGGCGCCGTATCGACAGATGCAGCAATTCGCTGTTGGCCAACAAAGTCTGCAACTTGCCGAACCGGCCGATCGCCGGCGGTTTGACCGCGGCGCGGCGCGGCCGGCTGGCCGCGGTGTCCGACAGTCGGCCGCGAAACATCTGCTCGGCCGCCTCGAGCTGGTCGGCGATACCGGCGCTCAACAAGGTTCGCGGGTCTTGCGGTGCGATGCTGAGATGAACCAGTGTCCAACTGCCCAAGCCGAGCACGCCGATCAATGGAATGTTCCATAAGGCGTGGTAAAGATTTTCGTCGGGCGTGGTCGGGCTGTATATCACCGGGATCGAGTACCACAGCGCAATCCCAGTCGGCCAAGCGATCAGCCGGGCGTGGAACAAAGCCAGCGCCATGATCGCGAACGACAGGCTCAGCATCAGCCAAGGATCGTTGCCGGCCAACATCAACGCCAACACCGAGATCAGCACCGTCACAAACAGGTAAAACAACTGGCGCAAGCCGAAGGCCAGCGATTGGCCGGCGTTGGCGTAAGCGTCGTAGCTAAGGCAGACCAACAGCGATAGCGCGCCTAACGGCGGCACGTGCAGGCTCTGGCTGACGGTCGCGATAATCAGCGACACCGCGAACAGCCGCGCCGCCGCGATTCGCCGGCCTGGAAAGTCCGTCAGTTCGGCGGCCAGGAATTCGGCCAGACCGGTGCCGAACCAAAACCGGCTGTGGCGTTCGCGCCTGCCGCGGCGGTACGAATCAGTCATGCCGCCGATCGTCGCCCGCCGATGCGGCGGTATCGTCCGGTATCGGCAAGTCGCGGTCGAATACCGTGACGAAGGCGGTCATCCCCATCCGTAGCGGCCGCTCGGGATCGCGGTCGAGAATTTCGATTCGGACCGGAAAACGCGACGCCAGCACTACCCAGTTCAAGGTGCGTCGCACTTCCGGCAATCCGCCTTGTTGCTTAACGTTGTCCGGCGCGTTGGCCCAAGCGATACCGGTCACCACGCCGCGAAAGCGCTTGCCGGGATAGCCGACCAGAAACACCTCCGCTTCCTGGCCGGGGTGTATCGATTGCAAGTAGGTTTCCTTGTAATTGGCGACAGCGTACCAATGGCGGTCGTCGACCAGCGCGAAGACCTGGGTGCCGGCCGTGGCGTATTCGCCTTCGCGGGTATTCAGATTGGTCACGTAGGCGTCGAACGGCGCGTGAACTTCGCAATATTCCAGCTCCAACTCGGCGGCGGTCACGGCGGCGCGGGCCGCTTCGACGCGTGCGTTGACATCGCCGACCTGAGCGATCAGGGATTGCGCGCGCTTGCTTTCGTTTTCCGCTTCGTCGACCGCGCTCTCGACCGACAGCGCCTTGGCCTTGGCGTCGGCCAACGCCGCTCGGGAAGCAGCGTAACGCGCGCGCGCTTGCTTGAGTTGATCGCCGGTCACGTACTGCTTTTCCGCCAGCGGTTCCAGTTGCTCGAGGTAATGCTCCAGATAGTCGTCGTCGGCGGCAATGCGCTTGACTTCGGCCAGTGCGGCCGCATGCTGATGTTCCAGGCGCGAGACCGCGCTGACGGCCGAGCTTTTCGAAGCCTGACGCGATTCGACCTCTTTTTCCGCCAGCATCAGTTCGGCCTTGGCGCGGTCGAGCTTGGCTTGGTAAGGCCTGGGATCGATGACGTAGAGCAAGTCATCCTTGCGTACGAACTGATTGTCTCGCACGCGCAGTTGTACGATGCGGCCGCTGACCTCCGGGGCGATACCGACGATGTCGGCGCGGACCATCGCGTCGTTGGTGCGCGGATGGCGGAAATTGATTTGCCATACCCAACTGCCGGTCGCAACCGCGGCCAATACGATCGCCATGCCGAGGACTCGGCCGATGAGCACCCGGCGCCGATAATCGAGTTTAAGGTCGCTTACCATGCCGGGCCTCAACTTGCGTAGAACAACAACCAAATGACGAAGGTGCATAATGCCCACAGGCTGGGACCGATCAACAACGGCGGGCCCAGATGCGGCGCCAAGCCGTAACGGGCCAATTGCCACATCAACAGAACGCTGACGGCCAGACCGGATAAAATGCAGACGATCCAGGCCGGCCAAAACGAACCGTGCAGGCTCAGCATCGGATCGCAACCGGCCAACCATAGCGGCGCCGAGTACGGCAGCGGGGACGATCTAAAAATACGAAACGGTGTCATGACGACCCTCAAAACGGAGCGTTGGCGTTGTGAACGGGAAAAAGCGGCCTATTGCGCACTCGGCTTCGGTAAAAACCGAGATAGGCTTTTAGCCGCGCGCGGCACAACAGCCGATGCGAGTTCGAACATTCTTATTTTAAAGCGCTACAATCGGTTTGATACAACGATATTATTCAATATTCGTTGTCAATTTGTTGCCACATTCGCGGTGGCGCTTCCGTTACTATATAAGCATTTCCTTCTAATGGTGGCGAATTTTTTGACTCAGCCAGTTTCCGCGTTTCCCTCTGTTCCGCGCATTCGGCACGCCGATTTTAGCCCTGGCCGCCCGTTGCTGCCGCTGCTGTTGTCGATAAGCACCGCCTGTACGCCGCCCGTCGCGCACCGGGATCTAGACGCCGGCGAACCGATACCAGCGCAGGTGGTGCGCTGGTCCGAATACCGTCTAAGTCATCCGCTGCCGCCCTCGCCGACGGCACCCGGCCAACCGGCCGCGCCGAATGCCCGGCAGCATTACGATCTACCGGCCCTGGTCGATCTGGCCTTGCAAAACCATCCGGAAACCCGGTTGAGCTGGGAAGAAGCCAAAGCCGCCGCCGCCCAAGTCGAACGGGAAGCGGCCGGTTGGTACCCGAAACTGACCGCTTTGGCCTTTGGACAATATTTCAAGACCAGCATTCCGATTCCGCAAAGCACGCTGGTCAGCACCGGCGTCGGAGCCTTCGGCGGTGCCGAATTGGCCTGGACGCTGTTCGATTTCGGCCGCCGCGAGGCTTTGGACGACGCCAGCTTGGAACGCTTCGCCGCCGCGCAACTTGCTTTCGACCGCAAACACCAGGAAATCGCCTACCGCGTCGCCGCCAGTTTTTTCGCCTACCAGGCGGCGACCGCCAAAGTCGCGGCGGCGGAACAAACTTTTATCGCCGCCAAAACCAACGCCGAAGCGGTCCAGGCCAAACTGGCGCAAGGCTTCGCGACTCGGCCGGACTTACTTTTGGCCTTGCAGGAACAAGCCAAGGCCAATTACGACTGGCAGGATGCGCGCGGCGCCGTGACTCAGACCAGAGCGGCGCTCACCACCAGCGCCGGATTGTCGCCGTCGGCGGAACTGTCGCTGATCGATTTGAACCAGATACCGTTGCCCGACACCCTGGCGCCGTCGGTGGAAAAAATCGTCGATCAGGCCCTGGAGCAGCGCCCGGACTTGCAGGCTAAGTTGGCCGAACTGCGCGCCCGCGAGGCGGAGGTAAAAAAAGCCCGCGCCGAATATTGGCCCAAGCTGTCGTTGAAAGGCGGTATCGGCAACCAATATTGGGGCGACGTGCATACCGACCCGCCGAGCCGGCGGAATTATGCGTCGGACAATTGGGTCGGCAGCGCGATGCTGAATCTGGAATGGACGTTGTTCGACGGCTTCGAGCGGCGTAGCGCGGTGGAGGAGGCCGAAGCCAAGCGCCGGGCCGGCGAAGCGCAAATCGACAGCTTGCGCCTGGACATCATGCGCCACATCTGGCAAGCCTACGCCGACACCAAAACCGCGTTGGAAAAGCGCGAATTCGCATTGGCCCTGCTACGCGCCGCCGAAGAATCCTTCGCCGCAACCCGGGAATCCTACCAGCACGGCTTCTCCACCGTCATCGAATTGTTGTCCGCGCAAAAGGATCTGGCCGGAGCCCGCTACACCGAAATCGACAGCCGGGCCGGATTGCTGAAATCGGCGGCGGCCTTGGTTTATGCGGCGGGCGGTGGAGATTTGCCTTGAGCTATCGGCAACCGATAATGCGGTTTGGTCAGTCGGTATCCAATACCGGGTAATCCGTATACCCCTTGCCCGGACCCTGGTCGCCGTACAGGTAAAAGGTCGCGGCGTCGTACGGCGTCAGCGGCGCGCCGAGCGCTAAGCGGCGCGGCAGGTCTGGGTTGGCGATGAAGTGTTTGCCGAACGACACCGCGTCCGCGTCGCCGGCGGCGATGGCTTGAGCCGCGCTTTCCGCCGTGAAATTTTCGTTGGCGATCAATACGCCGTCGAAACGGCGTTTCAACGCCGGACTGATCGCGTCGGGACCTTGGGCTTCGCGGGTGAACAGGAAGGCGATGTTGCGTTGGCCCAATTGATCGGCGACGTAACCGAAGGTCGCCAACGGGTTGGAGTCGCCCATGCCGTGCATGTCGCAGCGCGGCGACAGATGCACGCCGACCCGGCCGGCGCCCCAAACCGAAATCGCGGCGTCGGCCACTTCCAACAGCAAACGGGCGCGGTTTTCCAGTGAACCGCCATAGGCGTCTTCGCGGCGATTGGTGCTGTCTTGCAGGAATTGATCGAGCAGATAGCCGTTGGCGGCGTGGATTTCCACGCCGTCGAAGCCGGCCAGTTTGGCATTGGCCGCACCTTCGCGAAAGGCTTCGATCACGCCGGGGATTTCGTCCGATGCCAATGCACGCGGGGTGACGAAATCGCGCATCGGCCGCAACAGGCTGACATGGCCTTGCGCGGCAATCGCGCTGGGCGCGACCGGTAAGGCACCGTCCAGGTAATACGGGTCGGAGATTCGTCCGACGTGCCACAATTGCAGCAAAATCCGGCCGCCGGCGGCATGCACCGCATCGGTCACCACGCGCCAGCCGTCGATTTGCGCCGGCGACCAGATGCCCGGCGTGTCCGGATAGCCGACACCTTGCGGACTGACGCAAGTGGCTTCGCTGATGATCAAACCCGCACCGGACCGCTGCGCGTAGTATTCCGCCATCAATGGATTCGGCACCCGGCCGGCGCTGGCGCGGCAGCGGGTCAACGGCGCCATGATGATGCGGTTGGGTAATTCGAAGTCGCCGATACGGATGAGGTCGAACAAGGGATTCATAGGCTGCTCCTGCATGGTTGGGAGCTTAATGATAACAGGGCCGTTGAGCGACTAAAGGCAGGACTTTTTCAGTTTTCACGCCGCGTTGGGTAAAACGCTTCGGCCCCAGCAAATTTAGAAGCTCAGCCGGCAGCGGCGCCGATCAGCGTTCCTTAGCGCTGATCACCATGCTGCTATCCCCTACCCTGGCAATTCGCACTGCCAGACCGTTTTGCAAGGTGCTCAAACTCTCGTTCAAATCGGTCGTGGAAAAGCGGCCACTAACCGTCAGGGCTTGCAGATCGGGATCGGGCACTTTGAATTGGACCGCATGATAGCGGGACAGTTGGCGCAACACGTCCGGCAACGGTTGGCGCTTGAAGATCAGCATGCCGTCGCGCCAAGCCCCGCTGCCGGTTTCAGCGGCACTGGGCGCCTCCAGATTTCCGTCGGCGCTGAAGCCGGCTTGCAGACCGGCGGTCAGCGCCAGTTCCGGCTTACCGGGCAGGCTCAACGCCACTTCGCCTTCGGCCACCGCGACCGTCGTGCTATCGCGGTCGATGGCGACGTTAAATTGAGTGCCGACATCGCGGATGCGGCCGGCGCCGACCCGCACTTCGAACGGGCGTTCGGCGTCGTGCTTGACGGCGAACCAGGCTTCGCCCTGCTCCAGCCAGACCGTGCGCTCGCCAAAGCGGTCGATCCGCACAAGCGTCGCGGTATTCAGTTCGATGCGGCTACCGTCGGCCAATTCCACGGTCCGGCGCTGGCCAATCTCGGTTTGATAGCGAGCCGCCGCGAGTTTTTGCAAGGGTTCCGGGTAGCGGACAGCCAACGCGACAGCGAATCCGGCGACGATCAGGGCGATATTGCGCCGGCGTCGGGCCCACTGGCTTTGCCGAACAAAGCCGCGCGCGGCTTCGAGCTGCTTGCCGGCCACCTCCGGCAAGTCGCCGAGCTGTTGCCAGAATTGTTGAACTTGCTGGTAAGCCTCGACATGTTCCGGCGAACTGTCGAGCCAATCTTGAAATTGTCGGCGTTCCGATTCATCGGCGTCGTCGCGCAAGCGCGACAACCACTGCAGGGCTTGGCGTTGAGATTCGGTCAGGCTGGCCAGACTCATGGCGGAACGGCCCAAAAACTCAGCGTTTGCCGGCCAACGCGGCCGCGAAGCAGTGTTCCAGCGCCGCGTAAAATTGGCGTTCCACATGGCTGCGCGACATCTGCAGCAGCTTGCCGATTTGCGGGTAGGTCAAGCCGTCGATGCGATGCAACAGGAAAATGCTGCGTTGCAGCGGCGGCAGGTCGTCCAACGCGCGTATGACGCCTTGCAGAATTTGTTGGTGGTGCAGACTGACATCCAGGCCGGGCACATCCGCCGGCAGGCTATCCAAGTTCTCGACTTCGCCGTGGTAGCGCTCGCGGACCGCGAGCTTGCGCTGGTAATCGATCAGCGCATTGCCGGTCAATTTGTAGAGATAAGCGCGATGGTTTTCGATGGTTTGCGGCTCCGGATGCTGCATCAATCGCAAAAACGAGTCCTGCACCACGTCTTCCGCCACCTCGGCCGCGCGCTGGCCGGCGAAATACACCAGCTCCTTGGAATGACTGTGAAACAATTGCTCGAAAAGGCTTTTGATCGTCATGGTCGGCGGCAGGATCGGAGAAACCAAGCGGTTAAATAAGCAAAAGCCGAGCCACTAAACGCGCCGACGCTGGCGCCGCACCCAAGGCCTGCGATAAGCGGCGGATACCGGACTGACCGGGTGTTTCGGCTGGTCGCGCACCGCCGTCCATCGGACTGATGCGCACAAAAAACCGAGGCATATCACCCACCCCATGCGTCATATGCCACACTTTTTCGTTTCAAACGCTACGCGCAACCTCCGAGTACCGGCAATAGCAAGCGTGCGCCGAACCTAGAAAGCGGCCTGCGATCTGCTGATTGCGGCCATTCCAAGGCCGATTCAAACTGCATACCCCCTACTGCTGAACGCGTTTTTACGCCACCAAAGCGAAATCCGCCAATTCTTGGCACGCAAGGTCAGCTGCCCGACCGCGGCGGACGACTTGACCCAGGAGACCTATTTGCGCATCGCCAGATACCGGGGCGGCGAAGACATTATCGATTTGCGCGCGTTTTTGTTTCGGATTGCCAATAATCTGGCCCTGGACTATTTGCGCGGTCTGGCCCGTTCGGAAGCCCGCGACCACGGCCCGCTCGACGAGTCGGTCGCTTGCCGGGCTCCGCAACCGGATTCGGCGGTCGCCGCGCGGTGGCCGAACGCCTGCACGCGGACATCCCCCACCCGTTCGCCTCGCCCGCATGTTGCTCGCCGCGTTGCTTATCACGGCCTGGCTGCTCTGCCGGCTCGGCATCAGTATTGGCGCAGCGACCACCACACTGCCTCCGGACAGCAGACGAACGTGACGCTGACGGATGGCTCGCGAATCACGCTGAACACCGATACCGTGCTCTCGGTCGATTTCAGCAAACAAAAAAGGCGCATCGAATTGCGGCGCGGCGAGGCGTTTTTCGAAGTGCGCCGGACAAAACCCACCCCTTTATCGTGGGAGGCGGCCATACCGAAGCCCGCGCGGTCGGCACCGCCTACAGCGTGAAGAAGTGCGGCGCGGACTTGGTCGTAACCGTCGCCGAAGGCACCGTGGAAGTCGGCGACGGCGTCGGCGCGCAAGCCGTGCGTGCGCCGAGAGTCGAGCGGTGTTGGTATCGGACCGATACGCGTGGTATTCGGTCTCATCTGGCGCGTTGTCAAAACTTCCGATATTTTCCGACCCGCTACGGTCGTAGTTGTCGCCACCGGACTGGTCAGAGACTAACGTTTTAAGGCCAGGGTCAATCCATCCGCCACTGGTAAAAGGCTGATCGAAACCCTGGAATCGGCATGAATTTTTTCATTCAAACCGCGTATCGCCACGGTATCGGCATCGTCAAAAGCACTATCGGCGACCTGCCCATTCCAAAGAACGTTATCAATCAACACCAAACCGCCTGTGCGCAACAGAATCAAGGCCCGTT
>NZ_JBYMAP010000159.1:0-9420 GCF_057766305.1 Methylomonas sp. BG-2
AATGCTTCGAAAGCACAGCCCCAAAGAGAAAAAATCCCGATTGACAGAAAATTAATATGTTCAAGCTGCCGAACTTGCCATCAGCGCGTGCGGAATCTAACGAATTAGCCGATTTTGCCGAGCTTTTGGCTTGGAAGAAAAACTCAACGTCCGCTCGGGAAATCATTGCCTATCTCGGTCGGTTGGATGATAACGATCACAATATCGGGTGTGACGATAACGATGACGAAAATGCCGACGAATTAGACGAAGTTATGAACGAAATCGAGCGTCGGCAAGACGCTTGTAGGGAAGGATATCCCTTTGAATTGGGACTCGATGGAACAGTCTTACGCCATAAAGACGACCAAAATAATCATCGCTCGGATGTTTATCGTTACCTTCTGTTAAGTACCCGGTTGAACATGAAGACTCAACGTATTCACGTTGAAATTGACGGAACCTTGCTACTCGAAGAAATTTCCGCATCAATCTTGAAGAATTATCTTGGTGCTAATCGAGCCAAATCTTTGGTCTTTGGTACTGCCGCGACAGGCAGGTTCGAAGACAAAGTAAATCATCTTTGCCGGGAGTTAGGTGAAGGCGGACGTTACGAGAATATAGATGAAGGTGCAACGCAAGCCAAAGACGACAAACTCGACGCAGTCGCCTGGGTCCCTTTTACGGATGAAAAACCTGGGCAATTAGTTGTTTTCGGGCAATGCAAGACTGGCTCAAATTGGGAAGGACTTATGACCCAATTACAGCCCGATGCATTTTTAGCTCGATGGACCAGCCAAAAAAGATATTTGTTGAATCCGACGCGTGCTTTTTGTATTTCGGATGCCATTAACCGCGCACAATGGAATTCCAGCCTACTTTATGCTGGACTTATGTTTGATCGTTGCCGATTAGTAGATTATTGCGATGACTTGGATGAAGAGCTTTTAAATCGAATCAGACTTTGGAATTCTGCTGCAAGTGCCAAGGTTTCAATTGGTTGAAAAAGCAAATACTTTTTGGTATCCCAAAATAGAAAGCCGTAAAAGCCGGGGCCAGGTCTTGCAATCAAGCAACTCTCTCGGTATCAGCGGTCGAGTACCAACCAATTTTTCAATCGCCAAAACACCTGCGGCGGCGTGGTGCCGCCCAATTGCAAACGCCGCAAGTATTCAAGCTCCGTCAACACGTCCACCAACGGCGAATCGAACGCCGGGTTGAGTAGAGTCAAATCGTAGTGGTTAAATGCGGGCATGGTGCGGGTTTTGTTTAAACTGGTGTATTCAGTATCTTTAAAGTTGCTTGCAGATACAAACTGTATCAAATAGTTACGAAAGCATCGCTAAAACATTATCTTTAATCAGCTGAAAGATTATCTTGAAAATCGCCGTTGAACAAATCACGCAGAACCTTTGCCGGGAATGCCGTGACGAGCGCTGTTACAGACAGCGGCGTCACCAAAACCGATTTTAACCGCTTCACAACCACCTAGGGAAAGACCGGGGGTCAGGTCTAGCATTCGAGCAACTTCTGTAGCAGCCGTAGGGTGGGCACAAAACCGTGCCCACCGGGCTTACTCGCTCCGAAGCACAAGTTTTTCAAGAGCCGGCAGTAAATGGTCTGGTATCTACTATATTAAAACGACCTTTAAAATTAACCCGGACCAATCGACCATGACCAAAAGAATTCTGTATTTTTTAACGCCTAGCGAAAACATCAGCCCATTCGATGTCACCATTGCTGCTGATGCCGGCTTCGATATGGTAGTGCCGTTTACCAAAGTCGAACCTAAGCAAGTATCGGCAATGGTTCAAGACGCCATTTTTTGTCGCCCACCCAACCGCTTTAACGACACCGGCATTTTCATCGGCGGACGCGATGTGCATATGGCGACCGACATGTTTCAGAATGCCAAAAATGCCATGGTCGGACCTTTCAAGGTTGGCGTATTCGCCGATCCGAATGGCGCTTATACCACGTCCGCAAGTATTGTCGCCTTGATCGAACAGGTTCTGAACGACAAGACCGGCCAAGGCTTGTCGGGAAAGAAAGTGGCCGTGTTCGGCACGGGACCGGTTGGTCTTTGCACGGCTATATTGGCTACCCAACAGGGCGCAAAGGTAAAACTGTGTCAACTGGTTGCCGACGACGACGAAAGGTCGGCCCAACGCTTCTGCGAACGCTACAACGCTCAAGTCGAGTGGGTATCCGCACAGACCAACGACGAAAAAGAACGAGTGGTGCGGGAAGCCGAAATCATTATCAGCGCCGCTAGAGCCGGGGTCCGCATATTGGAGAACTCCTTGGCGCATGCCGATAATCTGATCCTGGCCGCCGATACCAATGCGGTGCCACCTAGCGGAGTCGCCGGCATCGGTCTTAACGACCTTGGTGTCGTCGCGGAGGTATCCGGCACCCGTTTTTTGAGCATAGGCCCGATGGCTATCGGTAATTTGAAATATAAAACCCAGTTTGGCTTGTATGAGCAAATCCAAAAAAACAGTACTGCGGCCTTAATCGATTTCCCCGAAGCGTATGAATTTGCGCTATCGGTATTAAAACAGCAAGCGGCCAAGCTGGAAAAATCGATTTAAATCGTCAGTTAAATTATTTGGCGGCTTACCCTGACCGGCAAAGGTTCGCTGTTCGCAAAGCTATGCAAAATACCGCCACAAAGACCGGGGTCAGGTCTAGCATTAGCAACTTATGCAACGCAATAAAGCCCGCACCCCACATAGGTTGCGCCGAGCCAGCGGCGAGGCGCAACGGTCGCGAACGATGCGCCTGACGGCTGCATCCTATTGAGTACGTAGGCAAATAAAAACTAACCCGAAGAAGCAGATCGTCCATCACTGCGACCAAAACACCTGAACCCAGTGTTCGTAAAGGGCGAAATGATTGTCCGCGGACAACAAAATCAAATTTTCCTGGTAAGCATTTGCCAACAGCAAGCGATCAAACGGATCGCGATGCTGCTCGAATAGCGGAATTTTGTGATAGCCAAACAGATGAGTGTTTTGGATGGGCAAGAAACGAAAACCAGCGCGTAACGATTGCAGATAAATCGCGTCTAACTCGGCGGTAAAGTCGGGCAATTTGCCGATTTTTTGTTTAATCGCAATCTCGAACAAACTGATTTGACTGAAACCAATAAGCGCCTAGCAAAAAGTTAGCGTGTATTTTGAGCCAAATCCACGGCCAATTTCATCAATGGCCAGCGCTGTTGTTACAGACGGTGGCGCCTCCAAAGCCGCGCTTATCCGCCTCACAACCACCTCGCCTCCCGTTTCAAGCGCTCCGCAATCAAATCGACGAAACTTCTAACCTTGGCCGAGGCGTAGCGGCCTTCGCGGTGCAGGACGTGGATCGGCACCGGCGGCGGTTCGTGGCGGTTTAGCACGGTTTGCAACTGGCCGCTGGCCAGGTAGGGGGCGATTTGGTAGGACAGCAGGCGGGTCAGGCCCAGGCCTTGCACGGCGGCTTCGATCGCGGCGTCTATCGTGGATGTAACTAATCGGGGTTGGATGCGCACGCTGTGCGCGTCGGCGCCGCTGCCGAAGCGCCAGTCCGGGCCGACGCCGAGGCCGCCGGCGGCGATCAGGGTGTGTTTGGCCAGTTCTCTGGGGTCGTTCGGCGCGCCGTGGCGTTGCAGATAATCCGGTGCCGCGCATACCACCGGCCGCACTTGGCCGACCCGCACCGCCCGCAAGCTGGAGTCCGGCAATTCGCCGATGCGGATGCCCACGTCCATGCCTTCTTCCAATAGATTGACCACCCGGTCGACGAACAAGGCCGTGACCTGCATGGCCGGATAGCGTTGCAGGTAGTCAACGATGCCGGGCATCACGTACAGCTTACCGAACTGCGCTGGCGCGGTGACGGCCAAGTGGCCGGCCGGCTCCGCGTTGATGCCGGCGGCGGCTTCGTCGGCCGCGTCGATGTCGGCCAATATCCGTTTGGCGTCTTCCAGATAGCGCTGGCCGGCGTCGGTAACCCGCACTAGCCGGGTGGTGCGTTGCAACAGTTTGACCTGCAAGCGTTCTTCCAATGCGGTAATTGCCCGCGTCACCGCCGGCGGCGACATCGCCAGCCGCCGCGCGGCGCCGGCGAAGCTCTGCGCTTCGGCGACCGCGACGAACACCGTCATTGCTTGCAGTTTGTCCATGTTTTGCCTCCTGGAATGCGTTGAGCTATCGCCGCTTTAACGGTCGCCACGCGCCAGTTTTATTCCTATTATCGGAATAGTCAATTGTAATTTATCCGTATTCTGTTTATCCGGCGTTATCAATACACTGTCCCCACGGTTGGCAAGGGTCAGCCGCAACACCAAACCATCAATCCGAACATTACCGAGGTTTTTATGAAAATTTACGAATTCCGCGCTTTCCCCAACCCGCTCCGCGCCCGAATGGCCGCCGCCGAAAAAGGTTTGATCGACCGCATCGACTTTGTGCAGGTGAATGTGCCGAATGGCGAACACAAACTACCGGAGTTTTTACAACTCAATCCGCTCGGCAAAGTACCGGTGCTGGTGCTGGACGACGGCACCGCGATAGCCGAGTGTACCGCGATTACCGAGTATCTGGACCATAGCGCCGGCACGCCGGTTTTGACCGGAGAAACCGCCAAACAGCGAGCACAAATCCACATGTTGCAACGCCGCGCCGAGGCCTTGGTGCTGGATGCGGCCAGCGATTACTTTCACCACGCCACCGCCGGTCTGGGCAAATTGGAGCCGATTCAGATCAAGGAATGGGGCGAGTACCAGCGTCAGGTGGCGATCAAGGGCATGCATTATTTCGACGGCGTGCTGCGCGGCCAGCGCTACCTGTTGGGTGAGCACTTGACGATGCCGGACATCACACTGTTTGCCGGATTGAAGTTGATCGACTTTATGCAAATCGGCGTTCCGGACACCTGCAAACATCTGCTCAGTTGGCGGGAGCGGGTTGGGCAGCGGCCGAGCGCGGCGGCTTGATGGGATCTGGTCGTGCCGTTTGAGTAGGTTGGAATCTATTGCTTGGGCCGCGTGTGTTTTTGTTCCCTTCGACTTCGCTCGGGGAACGCCGAACGCATTCCGTTCAACTCATTCGGGCAGCGATGCGCTAGGTTCGCCTCGTTGAGGGGGGAGCGAACATTTTACGTTCAACTCGTTCAGGGAACGCTGAACGTATTCCGTTCAACTGATTCGGGCAACGCTGGATGCGTCAGGTTCGACTCGTTGATGGGATGCCGAACATTTTACGTTCAACTCGCTCAGGGAACGCCGAACGTATTCCGTTCAGCTCATTCGGGCAGCGATGTGCTACGTTCACCTCGTTCAGGGAACGCCGAATGCATTCCGTTCAACTGATTCGGGCAAACCCAGATGAGTCACGTTCGACTTGTTCAGGGAATGTCGGGCGCGTTATGGTCAACGCGTTCAGCGAACGCCGGATGCACTCCGCTCGACTTGTTCGGGTGAGCGGCCGGTGCGTTCACTGTCGTGGCGTTTGGAACGCTTCGGAGCGTTCCCTGAGCGGAGTCGAAGGGAAGCGGGAGGTCGATTCAAACCGGCCATTAAATCCGTTCGCTCCCAGCCCTTCGGCTTCGCTAAGCAGAGCCTTGTCGAAGGCACGCCACATTGGGCTTCGACAGGTTCAGCCCGAACGGCATACCAGCAATAAATGGGGCCGGGTCAATAAGGGCCTGATCAAACATTTTCACCATTCCGCATTCGAGGTAAACCGCCATGTCCAGAGCCTTTGCCGAAATTTGTTTTACCGATTCGGTGCGCGCCGCGCAGAGCCGTTACGGCAGCCGGGCGGGCAATCTCGGTTTCGAAACCGCCGCCGATCCCCGCGCCGAGCTGGGCGAGACCGAGCAGGCCTTCGTCGCCGAGCGCGATGGTTTCTACCAGGCCAGCGTCGGCGAAACCGGCTGGCCCTATGTGCAATTTCGCGGCGGCCGCCCCGGCTTTTTGAAAGTGTTGGACCCGCGCACGCTGGCTTATGCCGACCAGCGCGGCAACCGCCAGTACATCAGCGTCGGCAATCTGGACGCGGACGGCCGGGTGGCGTTGATCCTGATGGACTACGCGGCGCGGCGCCGGCTGAAAATCTGGGGCGTGGCGCGCATCGTCGAGCTGGGCGCGGCGGACTGGCCGGAGGCGCTGGCCGTCGAAGCCGGCGTCGGCCGGGCGATTGTGATTGATGTCAGAGCTTACGACTGGAATTGCCCCAAGCACATCACGCCGCGTTATACCGAAGCGCAGATTCAACCGCGCCTGGCCGGACTGCAAGCGGAAATTGAACGTTTGCAAGACGAGAATCGCCGCTTGCGCGGAGCACTGGGCGGCGGCGATTTCGATTGACCGGCGACGGACAAGCCGGCTTTGCCGGATCGCTTGGGTTTGCGGTATGCTGCGCCCGTCCAAATTTCGCGCGACTATCGTCTTGATGAAAGCCCCACTCAAACAACCGCAGCCAGCGGAATTACAGGCCATCCACCAATTGTTTCAAGCCGGGCAAGTGCTGCCAGCCGAAGTCCGGGCGCAAGCCTTGGCGGCGGCTTTCCCAAAATCGCTGCCGGCTTTAAATTTGTTGGGCATGTGCCAGCAAGCGCAAGGCAAGTTGCGCGAGGCCGCCGCCAGTTTTCGCAAAATGATTGCGATCGACCCCAACATTGCCGAAATTCATTTCAACCTCGGCGCGATTTACACCCAGCTCAAAGACGCCAAGGGCGCGCTTGCCGCTTACCGCAAGGCGCTGCAACTCAAGCCGGATTTGACCGTCGCCCATTTCAACCTCGGCGCGCTGCTGCAACAGCAAGGCCAATGGCCCGACGCGGCCAAGCATTACCGGCTGGCCGTCGAACAACAGCCCGGTTATTACCAAGCCTGGGCTAACTGGGGCGCGGTATTGCAGACGGTCGGCGACCTCCAGGCCGCCGAGCAATGTTACCGCAAGGCCTTGGAGATCAACGCCGATGCGTTGGGCTATTTCAATCTGGGCACCAATCTCTACGACCAGGGCGCGCACGCTCAAGCCATCGAGGCCTTCCGGGAAGCCTTGCGGCTGGACCCGCAATTCGCCGACGCTTGGAACGATCTGGGCGAGATTTACCGCGATCAGGCCAATATGGAAGAAGCGGTGCGCTGTTACCGCGCCGCCTTGCAAGCCAATCCGCAACACGGCCGGGCCAATTACAATCTGGGCGAGAGCTATTGCCTGGGAAGCCAATTCGAGCAGGCGATTCCGTATTTTGCCGCCTCCGATTTCGCCGACGCTCAAGAGCGGGTGTTGCTGTGTTTATATAAAACCAGCCAGTTCGACGCCTTCAAACAGCATCTGGACGACTTTATTGCCCAAGACCGCCACCAATCGGTATTGCTGGGCAGCTTGGCGACCCACTACGCGACCAATTTCCGCCAAGCGGATGCTTACGGCTATTGCCGGCGGCCGATGGAATTTGTGCAACACACCCGGATTGCCGAACTGGCCGAGCCAAACAGCGGCTTGCTGAGCCAATTGCTGGATGACGTCAAACACTTGGCCATCGCCGAGCGCAAGCAGGGCCGCTTATACTACGGCATGCAGTCGGCCGGGAATTTACTGCAACGGCCCGAAACCTCGTTTCAGCAATTGGCGGCGTTGATCCGCGCCAAGGTCAAGGCTTACCGAGACCATTTCGCCGGCAGCGACGACGCGTTGATCCGGCGCTTTCCGAAAGCCTTGGAATTCGCCAGTTCCTGGTATTTACGGATGAACCAGGGCGGCTATCTGACCTCGCACATCCACGAGGAAGGCTGGATCAGCGGCTGCGTGTATCTGCAATTGCCGGATAAATGCGACAACCACGAAGGCAGCTTCGAATACGGCACCGACGGCGACGACTATCCGCGTTTGCACGGCGATTTCCCGAGCCAAATCGTCGATCAAAAAGT
Organism: Methylomonas sp. BG-2; assembly: GCF_057766305.1. Classification (NCBI taxonomy): domain Bacteria; kingdom Pseudomonadati; phylum Pseudomonadota; class Gammaproteobacteria; order Methylococcales; family Methylococcaceae; genus Methylomonas; species Methylomonas sp. BG-2. Next base: position 7,904 of record NZ_JBYMAP010000159.1, read on the forward strand.
TGGCGACCTGGTGCTGTTTCCGTCGTCGCTGTTTCACCGTACGATCCCGTTCAATTCCGACCAGGAGCGGATTTGCATTGCGTTTGATATAAAGCCGGCCTGAATTGTATCCGGCTAGGGATGGCTTGGAGCGATGCCGGGAATACACACTGTTTAGGCTTTCGACCTGCCAAACGGACTTTTCAAGGCACTTTAAAAAGCGCTCCCAAACCACGCCGCTTTAAGGCATCGCATTGCGCATATGGGATGCCGGCCTGGAACCGTGGGTTTTGCAGAGCCGGGGATTGTCTTCTATGCTGCATCGGACGCAGCAAATCGCTGTATTCTTCACCAGCCCACCAGTCGTTTATCAGGAGTCGGTCCATGCGTAACAGTACTTATCAATTTTGGGGACGGTTGTTCGCCGTTTTGTGCTTGAGCGGCGCGTTGCACGATGTATTGGCGGATGCCGGCGCGACGCCGATCCCGCCGGAAATTGGCGGCAATAGAGAACGGGGTTTTTTGCCGACCAACGCGATTCCGGACAGCTTGGGTTTGTTGCCGCCACCACCGGCGGATGGCTCGGCGAGTTTTGCTTTGGATTTGACCTACGCCCAAAAAAGCTTTGGCTTGCGCAATACGCCAGCCTGGGCATTGGCGATACAGGATGCCGACCTGAGTTTCCCGAATGCCGCCAGCACCTATTCCTGCGCGCTGGGCGTGCCGGTGGACGAAAAACACACGCCGCATTTGTTCCAATTGCTGAAGAAAGTTAAACAGGACGCCGGCGCGGCTACCGGCGCCGCGAAGGATCATTACAAACGTCCCCGGCCGTTCATGGTCAACGATGCTCAGTTTTGCACGCCGGACGATCGCGCCCGCCTGGAGGCGGGTGGTTCCTATCCTTCCGGGCACAATGCCATTGGCATGGCTTGGGGTTTGATTTTGGCCGAACTGGTGCCCGAGCGGGCCGATGCGATTCTGGCTCGCGCCCAGGCCTTTGGCTTAAGCCGGGTGGTTTGCAATGTGCATTGGTATAGCGACACCTTGTGGGGACGCTATCTGGGAGCGTACACCGTCGCTAAACTCCACGCCGATCGGCATTTTCAGGACGAGTTGAGTCAGGCGAAAGACGAATTGGACGATTTGAGCGAGGAGAATCTGGCGCCCAACCGCGATTGCGCTGCCGAGCGGGCCGGCATGGACGCGCAGCGGGCCTTGCTTCAATAAAAGCGAGCGCCCGAAGGCCGGGTTTTGCATGCCGCAACGCCCGTCCGAGCAAATTTCAGACGGCCAGCAACGACTTGCGACAACGTCCCATCCAGCCTAATCCTGCCAAAATCGAGCCAAACAAGCCAATCGCGCCTGGTATCGGAACCGCGCTTGGGTCAATTTGATTCAACAATAGCCGGCGAGTCAGCGAATTTGCGCTTGGGAAGTCGTCAGACCAATCGAAACCGTTGACGAAAATGTATCCGGCCCCGTAGCTGCCGCCGACGATGGCCGGCGCGCCGGAGCTACCTCGTGTAGCTAAGACC
>NZ_JBYMAP010000160.1:0-9356 GCF_057766305.1 Methylomonas sp. BG-2
AGCGGGAATATCCTGATGCCGATATTGTGAAATACGCCATTGTGGAGTCTCCAGTAGATATGGAGGATGAACGCATCTGTAGCCGACGGAGTTGAGTTTCAGCTTTGAGTAAAAATCCAGCCATTCCATCAAGAATGTCCAATGCCTGCTTCTGGCCGAATCCAAGGCGTTCTAAATCCGACTTGGTTTGAATCGGAACCGATGGCGGCTTTCAGGCCGGAATGCCTGGCGGTTTACGGTAGGAATCAGTGGTGGTTTTGATCGGATACGCAGCTAGTGTTGCGCGGCCAGCACGGCGCGTTGCCTGATGAGAACGGCGGTTCCGCCGGCCAGTGCCATCAGCATCGCCAACGACCCAACGAATTTGGAAAATTTGGCGATGGCGTGATCGTGGGCCAGTAGGCCGGATTCGGTGAGCAAATATTCCCAGTCATGAAAGCCGTAGGGCGCGGAATGGCCGAAGTTGCCGCCCAATAAGGGCAGTTGGCCCGCTCGGGCGTCGTCGATGTAGGGTGCGATGTCCAAGAAGTTTTCGCCCAACCACCACAGGCATAGCGCGGCACCGAACGGGTCGCGGGTTTTTATGAACAGGGTTGCCATGCAAATCGCCGGCATCAGCAACTGTCCCAAACTGCCGCCCAACGATGTGACGAAGGCGCCGAACGGCCGGAAAATCAGATGGCCGGCTTCGTGGAAGGGCAGGTTGACCAAATGCAAAAACGACGAGCCGGCGGCATTAGCGGCGATCGGCGGGACGATCAATATCCAACTCCATAGCGCGAACAGCATCAGCAATAGGCCTCGGCCCCAGAAGGCAAACTCGCTATCGGCATAGGCATCCGCGAGCCAGTCGATCGCCGGCCTTGTCTCGAATTCGACTCGAGTGCTTGGCGCCGGCGCCGGCGCTGGCCGCTTGGGGTCCGCGTGATAGCGGAAATACTTTTCGAACACCACGCCGCATTGGGGGCAGATGGCCGGAGCGGGTCGCGGTAGGGCGTGTTGGCATTTAGGGCAGGTGTCCACGGCGGGCTCCCGAAAACAGGCGCTTGAGCGCGGTCTGGTTATCGTCTAGCCTAGCAGCAAATCCCGACTTGGCCCGAGTGCCGAATTCCTGAACGCCGGATACCCTCGTATGTCCCCATTGACTTTCCTTCGCGCCGAACTCCACCATGCTCCAATCATGGCGGGCTTGGTCAATGCCGCTTATCGCGGCGAAGCCAGCCGCTTGGGTTGGACCACCGAGGCCGATTTGCTGGACGGTAAGCGTACCGACCCCGAGGATTTGGCGGCGGCGCTGACCGATCCCGCCGTGTTGATGGTCGCCGGTTTCGAAGCCGACCGGTTGGTGGCTTGCGTGCAAGTGCGTTTGGTCGAACGCGAAGCCCATATCGGCATGCTGACGGTCGAGCCGGCGCGGCAAAATCGCGGCGTCGGCCGGCGCTTGTTGACCGCCGCCGAAGACTTGGCGGCGCGGACCTGGACGATCGAACGTTTCGCGATGTTTGTGATTCCGCGCCGCGCGGAATTGTTGGCGTATTACCAGCGCCGAGGTTACCGGCGCACCGGCATTTGCCTGCCCTTCCCGGAAAACCCCAACCTGTGGCAGCCCAAGGTGGCTGGGTTGAGTTTGGAGCGGCTCGAGAAGCCGGTTTAAACTCAAATCAATCGATTGCCCCCAAGTCAAGTAAATATTTTTTGTTCTTTTCTAAAAATGTGCTATAGAGCGCAGCAGCGTTGCTAAATTTGTGACGCACATCAAATAGAAAGCCGGTCTGACCCGCGGGTTCGAAATAGCCTGACCCCAAGTGCCTGGAATCGGTTTGCGTTTTGCCGAGCGGCACGCGCTTGGCGGTATTTCGGCGCCGGTCCGGCCGGCGTCTTCCTTGGCTCTCGCGTGGAGGGGGTATTTATGAGTTATCGATCGTATGCGATATTGGTTGGTTTAGGGTTGGCGGTATTGTCCGGGGCCGCTCAGGCTTACGCGACATTTCCAGACGGCAGCGGCGGGGTTTTGAAATGGGGCGGCGACAATACGCCCGGTACCCCCGGCGGCACCGTGACCTGGGGATTCATTCCGGAAGGCACGGCGGGTTCGGTTTATTGCGATAGCGCCTGTTCCGGCACCGCGAAGACTTCGATCTGGATCGAGAATTCGCCGGGTACCGGTTACACGCTGACGCCGTTGACCGATTTGATCGGCTACATTCAGGCGGCTTTCGATAAATGGGCCGGCGTCGCCAACATCAGTTTTGTCGGGCCGTTGACCGACTCCGGTTTGCCGATTAATCACGCCGGCGCCGGGACGCCGGATATTCGCATCGGCGCTTTTGATTTCAGTTCCGGCGGCGGCGCGGTCGGCTACGCGCCACCACCCAACGGCGGCACCGGAAGCGGCGATATCATCTTCGCGGCCAACTCGTTTTACGCCTTCCAACCCGGAAGCGACGGCGATTTGTTTCCCAGCGCCTCGACCGCGCCCAACGACTTCGAGAGTTTGTTACTGCATGAAATGGGACACGCGCTGGGTTTGGACCACCCGCCGGTCGGTGGCGGTTGTCCGGTAATGCAAGTCGTCGATTCGGCCTGCTGGTTCCGAATCAATCGCGAATTGGACTCCGACGACATCGCCGGCGCGCAATATTTATACGGTGCGCCGGCCGCGGTACCGTTGCCGGCGGCGGCGGGCCTGTTTGCCAGCGGTTTGGCCGGGTTTTTGGTGGGCAACCGAAAACGCCGGCTGGTTTAATGTCGGCGCGGCCGCCGATGTTTGGTCAGGCTGCCGCCGCTTTCCAACGACTTTGGCCCTTAGCTTCGGTGTCGAGAGCCGCAAAGTGCGTTATTCGCCGGTTGGCGGTGAAATAGTTCACCGCCAACCGGACCCTGTCTTTTTTACACTTCCCCACGCTAACGATTCGAGACGCTGGAATACACGGTTTACGTGGTTTGCCGGTGTCTGGCCCTGGCCGGTTTCGGCGAGGGTCGCGTTGGCGTGAAATCAGGTCGGCCGCGTCGGCCGGTTCTTAGAATTGACGGGAGAATTACCATGGATTACCACTATTCCGACACCGGCGCCGGGCGCTGGTTGCTGCCGGCTTGCAAAGCCGGACTATTTACCTTGGGCTTGGCGCTGACGATGGGCTTGTCAAGCCGGACCGCCTCGGCCGACATCGTCGATCAGGCCAACGTCGGACCGATTGGCGGTGGATTTACCGTGAATGCCGGCCCGATTGGTCAAAGCTTTCGGCCCGGTCTGTCATCGCTGGATTTCGTCGAGTTGATGGTCAACGATCAAAATCCGAATTTCGGTAGCGGCGACGACATTGCGGTCAGAATTCGCGAAGCCGACATGACGGGTACGATTCTGGGTGTCAGCAACACGGTGTTTTTTGCCGATCAGCCGGCATTAACGCCATTTCAGACGCCGGAGTTGGTGCGATTTGAATTTACCGCGCCGGTAGCGTTAATTGCGGGCAACACTTACGTGTGGGAAGTTTTCCGCAACGGTGCCGAATCCTCGGACCTGGGCATATTCGGTACCGGGTTTAAAAACGACGCCTACGCGCCAGGCGTGCCGTATTTCGAGGGCGCTGTTTATGCGGGCGCCGAGGCGCCGTTCGATCTGTGGTTCCGGGAAGGCATCGCGACGGTGCCGGTACCGGCCGCGCTGCCGCTGATGCTGTCCGGAATCGCGATGCTGCGCTTGCTTGGCGGAAGACGGTCCGCCTAGACACATGGTCTTCCCCGCCGCGCGGGTTGGCGGGGAAGCCGATGTCGCCGTGCTAAACCCGGCCGTGGCGGTCGGGTTAGCGATGCTAACCGGTTTCGGTTTCCTTGTCGTCGTCGGCGGACAGATCGGAAATTTCCTTCAAGCGGGCCACGGCCTTGAAGTTGACGCTGCCTTCCGGGTACTGCCCCGCTTCGTCCATCGCGCCGGCGTCCTGGCCGGTCAACAGGCTGAGCGCTTCGTCGGCCTTGGATACCGCGTAAATGGCGAACAAGCCTTTTTCCACCGCGTCGATGACGTCTTGTTTCAGCATCAAATGGCGTTTATTGGAAGTCGGTATGATCACGCCCTGTTGGCCGGTCAGGCCGCGAGCCTGGCACAGCGCGAAGAAGCCTTCGATTTTTTCGTTGACGCCGCCGATGGCCTGGACTTCCCCGTATTGATTGATCGAGCCGGTCATCGCCAGATCCTGCCGGATCGGGGTGCGGGTCAGTGCCGAGATCAAACAGCACAGTTCGGCCAGCGAGGCGCTGTCGCCGTCGATGTGACCGTAGGATTGCTCCATCGCGATACTGGCCGAGATTGCCAGCGGAAATTGCTGGGCGTAGCAATGGCCCAGATAGCCGGTCAAAATCATCACGCCCTTGGAATGGATGGGCTGGCCGAGTTCGACTTCGCGCTCGATGTCGACGATGCCGCGCGAGCCGGGATGCACCGTGGCGGTGATCCGCGCCGGCGCGCCGAAGCTGCTGCCGCCGATGTCCATCACGGTCAGGCCGTTGACCTTGCCGATCGCCTGGCCGTCGGTATCGATCAAAATCGTGCCGTCCAGCATTTCCTCGAGTATTGCCTCGGCGATGCGGCCGTTGCGTTGCTCGCGGGCGGTCAGCGCCAGTTCGATTTCCGGTTTGCCGATGTCGTTGGCGTCGGTTTGCGTGGCCAGTAAATTGGCTTCGGCGATAATTTCCAGGCATTGATTGACGTGAGCCGACAAGCGGCCTTGGTCCTCGGCCAAGCGGCAGCTGTGTTCAATCAGCCGCAGCAAGGCTTGGTCGGTCAATGCCTTGGCGCCGGAGTCGGCGGCGTGGCGGGTCAGCAGTTGCACGAATTGGCCGACGTTGTCGGGCGTGCGCTTGATGTGGTCGTCGAAATCGGCGAGTACCCGGAACATCTCGTTGAATTCGCTATCCAGCTCTTCCAGCAGGTAGTAAATGTCGCGATCGCCGACCAGAATGACCTTGACGTTGAGTGGAATCACTTCCGGCTTTAACGTGATGGTGTTGATGCCCAGTTCCGAGTACGGCGATTCGATTTCGATCTTGCCCGCCTTCAGCGCCCGTTTCAGGCCTTCCCAGACAAAGGGATAGGTCAGCACTTTTTCGGCGTCGAGGATCAGATAACCGCCGTTGGCGCGGTGCAGCGAACCGGGGCAGATGCGCCGGTAATTGGTGACCAGGGTGCCTTGGTCGCTGACGTACTCGATGCGGCCGAACAGGTTTTGGTAAATCGGATGCGGCTCGTAGATCACCGGCGCGCCGACGCCGTCGTGTTTGCAATCCACTAGAATATTCGGCAGATATTGCTCGATCAGCAGCTGGCGCTTGCTGGCGAATTCGCGGCCTTCTGCGCTACGGCTGGGCATCAGCAGGTCGCCGATGGTCTGGCTCAGGTTTTTCTCGACTTCGGCCAGATAGGTGATGACGTCGTCGACGTTCTGGTAGCGGCTGGTCGGCTCGGCCAGCAGCGGTTCCAAGGCCAGCTTGATGGTGTCGTTGTCGAGCTGGCGCATTTCCTCGACCAGCGCCCGCCGCCACTGCGGCAGCTCCAGCAAGACTTCGCTCAGATATTCTTCCAGTTCCTCGGTGTGTTGATGGAAGGCGTCGCGCTCTTCTTGAGGCAGCAGCGTGAATTGTTCCTCGTCCAGGGCCTTGTTGTTCTGGATCGGCAAAAAGGTGATGGCGTCGTTGTCGCGGTACAGTGCCACGTCCATCTCGCGGGCTTTTTTGTCGACCAGATCGATCGCGCTGTTGTAGCGCTGGCTGAAACGGCGCTCGATCGCGGTCTTCTTTTGCTGGTAACTGGGACTTTCGAACGCGGCCGGAAAGGTGGCCAGGACGCCGTCGATCAATTTTTCGATGTCCTTGGCGAAGGTGTGACCTTCGCCGGACGGCAGTTCGATGGCGACCGGTTCGCGCGGATTGTCGAAATTTTCGACATAGGCATAGGACAGCGGCGATTCCTGGCGTTCGGCTTGTTCGCCCAGATATTGGCTGACCATCGACAGCCGGCCGGTGCCGGGTTCGCCCATCACGAAAATATTGTAGCCCGGCGCCTTCATCGCAATGCCGAAGGCCAGCGCCGATTGGGCGCGTTGTTGGCCGAGAATGCCGGAAGCCGGGTTCGGGGTGCTTGGGCGCGGCAGTTCCAACGTCAGCTTCAGCGCGGACGCGGGCAGTTTAAGGTGGTCTAGCATCGGTTTATTCGCTGCCGGGCATGTTCAGCATGTGGCGCATGCGTTCAGCCTTGGTTTTCAGATAATCGACGTTGTCGTCGTGAACCCGGGTTTCGATGGCGATCCGGTCGTGGACTTGTACGCCCAGTTTGGTCAGTTCGTCGATTTTTTGCGGATTGTTGGTGATCAAATTGATCGAGCGCACCTGTAGGGCGTTGAGTATCAGCGCGGCGATGTCGTATTGGCGTTCGTCGGCCAAGTGGCCCAATTTGATGTTGGCATCGACGGTATCCAGTCCCTGGTCCTGCAAATTGTAGGCTTGCAGTTTTTTCAGCAGGCCGATGCCGCGGCCTTCCTGGCGCAGATAAATCAACACGCCGCAGCCGGCTTGCTCGATCAGGCCCAGCGCCATGTCCAGTTGCTCGCCGCAGTCGCAGCGGCGCGAGCCCAATACGTCGCCGGTGAAGCATTCGGAGTGGATGCGTACCGGTACGTGGTCCTTGCCGGCGACCTCGCCCTTGACGAAGGCGACGTGTTCCTTGTCGTCCAGGCTGTTGCTGTAGTAGTGCAGGATGAATTCGCCGTGTTTGGTGGGAATCCGGGTTTGAACTTTGTCTTCTATGCTTGCTTTCACTGCGCGGGAAATCCTCAAAGTACGGCCGCGGGGGCGGCCGGAATCGTCTCGACGGGCGGCTAATGTAACCGGGCGGATTCGGCGCGGGCCTCGGGGCGGCCGGGATTGGCCGACCCGAGGCGGGTTGGAATGCGCTGGTTAAATGCGGCTAAGCCCTTTGCCATCGGCTCGGCCGAAACGATGGCAAAGGGCTCCAGCCCGCGGTGTTTTGCTTTGCGTTGATAGGCGCGTTTGTCGGCGAATACTTGGTGTTTGTTGAAGCGGTGGGCGAATTTCGCGACCGGGTTTTGGGCGGGCGGTTCATGCAAACCCTTGCCCTGCTTTTGTTTTTTCATGCTTTTTTCTCCGTAAGCCATTAAAATAGCGTGTTATTTTAACCCTATTCGAGCGTGAATTGCCTGTGAAATTCCAGAAAGACTTTGATGTGATCGTGGTCGGCGGCGGCCATGCCGGCACCGAGGCGGCGCTGGCGGCGGCGCGCACCGGCGCGCAAACCCTGCTGTTGACCCAGAACATCGAAACCCTGGGGCAGATGAGTTGCAACCCGGCCGTCGGCGGCATCGGCAAGGGCCACTTGGTAAAAGAGGTCGATGCGCTGGGCGGTGTGATGGCCAAGGCCATCGATCGGGGCGGCATTCAGTTTCGGATTCTGAACGCCAGCAAGGGGCCGGCGGTGCGCGCGACCCGGGCGCAAGCCGATCGCCAGTTGTATAAACAGGCGGTACGTTCCGCGTTGGAGAATCAGCCGAATCTGGCGTTGTTTCAACAAACCGTGTCCGATTTGATCGTCCAGGGCGACCGGGTGACCGGCGTCAAAACCCAGATGGGTTTGGAATTTAACGCCAGGGCCGTGGTGTTGACCGCCGGCACTTTTTTGGGTGGCCGCATCCATATCGGCCTGGAAAATTACAGCGGCGGCCGCGCCGGCGATGCCGCATCCATTGCGTTGGCCGAACGCTTGCGCGAGTTGCCGTTTCGGGTCGGCCGCCTGAAAACCGGCACGCCGGCCCGCATCGACGGCCGCACCATCGATTACAGCAAGTTGCAGGAACAACACGGCGACACGCCGCTGCCGGTGTTTTCGTTCATGGGTAGCCGCGAGCAGCACCCGCGCCAGATTTGTTGCCATATCACGCGGACCAATCAGCAAACTCACGACATCATCCGTTCCGGTCTGGACCGTTCGCCGATGTATTCCGGCATCATCGAAGGCGTCGGGCCGCGTTATTGTCCGTCGATCGAGGATAAAGTGGTGCGTTTTGCCGAGCGCGATTCGCATCAGATTTTCGTCGAACCGGAAGGCTTGAACACCAATGAAGTCTACCCGAACGGTATCTCGACCAGCCTGCCGTTTGACATTCAATACCGTTTCATCCGCACCATGTTGGGTTTCGAAAACGCCGAAATCGTCCGGCCCGGCTACGCGATCGAATACGATTTCTTCGATCCGCGCGACCTGAAAACCTCGCTGGAAACCAAGCACATGAACGCGCTGTTCTTCGCTGGTCAGATTAACGGCACCACCGGCTACGAAGAAGCCGCCGCTCAAGGTTTGATCGCCGGTTTGAACGCCGCGCGGCTGGCCAAGGGGCTGGAGAGCTGGTGCCCAGGCCGCGAGGAAGCTTACATCGGCGTGATGATCGACGATCTGATCACTCGCGGCACCGCCGAACCCTACCGGATGTTCACCAGCCGTGCCGAATACCGGCTGCAATTGCGCGAGGACAACGCCGATCTGCGCTTGACCGAACAGGGTCGCGAGCTGGGCTTGGTCGATGACGAACGCTGGCAACGTTTTGAAGAAAAGCGCGAAGCCATCGCCAACCTGCAAGGCAAATTGGCAAAGAAATGGATTAGAGCCGAATCCGACGAAGCGGCGCTGGCCGAGCAAATCTGGGGTAAAAAATTGGTCAAGGAGGCGAATCTGATGGAGATGCTGCGCCGGCCGGAAGTGGACGTTGAAAATTTATTGCGGCATTTCGGCGACGAAACCGACATCGACGAACAAGTTGCCGAGCAAGTGGCGATTCAGGCCAAATACGCCGGCTACATCGATCGCCAACAAACCGAAATCAACCGGACTCAGCGTTACGAACATTTGAAGCTACCGGATAACGTCGATTACAGCCTGGTGTCGGGCCTGTCCAACGAAGTTAGCGAAAAGCTGAAAAAACAACGGCCGGAAACCCTGGGTCAAGCCTCGCGGATACCCGGCATCACGCCGGCGGCGATTTCGCTGTTATTGGTGCATCTAAAGAAGAAAAGCGCTTAGTTTGATGTCGCTATCGCGAACGATGTTTTGAAATCGGTTCGCGGATCGACAGTCGAGTTTCTTTTTTGCTTTTTCAAAGAAAAGACACCCCGATGCCATTTTGATCCTGAGCACCAGTGGTTTTAAGCGGGCCCTGGCGGGCTGCCGTTTAAAACCACCGGTGCTCGGCGCGGTAAAACGGGGCAAAAATCTATTCTGTGTTGCCAATTGTGTGGGCGACATTATTGGCACTCGTTGCCACGCAGTGCGAGGGAGTTGGGAAAAAACCCAAAAT